>JBEBAJ010000111.1:0-7967 GCA_041158965.1 Pseudomonadota bacterium
GCAAACCCGCCATCACCTGTGCGTTATCGGCCATCTGCGGCACCCATTTGGGGCTGACAAAACTGGTCACCTCTATGTGCCGCACACCCGCCGCCTGCAAACGGTGCACCAACTCAATCTTCACCTCGGCCGGCACTGGCACACTCTCATTTTGCAGCCCGTCGCGCGGGCCCACATCGGTGATTTGAACTCGGGTGGGCAATGTCATGGGGTCATTTTAAAAAAATCAACACACACCACACGCCATCAGGGTTGCTCGGCCTGCGTCAGGCGCAACAACTCGGCCCCCTCGGGCACCTGGTCACCCGGCGCATAAAGCAACTCGCTCACCTCGCCATCGGCCGGGGCATGCAAGGTGTGCTCCATCTTCATGGCCTCCATCACCGCCACCGCCTGGCCGGCCTGCACCCTATCGCCCACCTTCACTGCAAACGACAACACCTTGCCCGGCATCGGCGCCGTCAACTGCCCCCCCTTGGCGCTGCTGTCCCCCGCATGGGCCAGCTCATCCACGCCCATCAGGGCCACGGCCCCCTCGTTCATGAACACATGCACCTGCTCACCCCAGCCATACACACATGCGCTGTAGCGTTGCCCACCCCAGCTCATGTCCAGCCCATCGCCCCGGCGCTGCACCGCCAAAGGCAGGGCCGGCCCGTCATCCACCGCCAAAGCCAGCGCAGGCTGCGTGAGCAACACCGTGGTGTGCCCTTGCTCACCGCAGCGCCATTGCCAACGCCGCTGGCTGGGCCCATGGGCCTGAAAACCATCTGTGCGGGCCCAGGGGTCCACCCAAGCCGCCCCCGCTGCCCCAACCGTGGCACGCGCCTCATCCTCCAGCCACGCTTGCGTACTGGCCGCGGCCAGCGCCAGCGGCACCGACACGCCCGGGTGCTCAAACAAACGCTGATGCTCCCGGGTGATCAGGGCCGTATCCAAACGGGCCCGGGCAAAAGAGTCGGTCCCCAACACCCGGCGCAAAAACTGCACATTGGTCGCCAAACCCACGATCCGGGTTTCGGCCAAAGCCGCATCCAATCGGGCCAGCGCCTGCGCGCGATCCTCACCGTGCACAATCAGCTTGGCAATCATCGAGTCATAAAACGGGCTGATCTCATCGCCCTCACGCACGCCATCGTCAAAACGCACCGCACCGCGCTCAAACGCCAGCGCCTGTGGCTTGCGATAAACCTGCAAGGTTCCGGTCGAAGGCAAAAACTGATGGTCCGGGTTTTCGGCACAAATCCGCGCCTCTATTGCATGGCCCCGCTGCACGATCTGGTCCTGCCGCAAAGGCAGCGGTTCACCCGCCGCCACACGCAACTGCCACTCCACCAAATCCAGCCCAGTCACCGCCTCCGTCACCGGATGCTCGACCTGCAAACGGGTGTTCATTTCCATGAAGTAAAACTTCATCGATTCGGGCCGCTCGTAGTCGTCCTGCTCCACAATGAACTCCACCGTCCCTGCGCCCACATAATCCACCGCCCGGGCCGCCGCCACAGCCGCCGCACCCATCCGCTCGCGCAACTCGGCCCCCAGCCCCGGGGCGGGCGACTCTTCCAACACCTTCTGGTGACGGCGCTGCACCGAGCAATCGCGCTCAAACAAATGCACCACCTGCCCATGGCTGTCGCCAAAAACCTGTATCTCTATATGGCGCGGGCGCTGCACATACTTCTCTATCAGCACCGCATCATCACCAAAACTATTTCGCGCCTCGCGCTGACACGACGCCAACGCCGCCTCAAACGCCTCCCCCGACTCCACCACCCGCATCCCTTTGCCGCCCCCGCCCGCGCTCGCCTTGATCAGCACCGGGTAGCCCATTCGGTCGGCCTCGCGGCGCAACAAAGCCGGGTCCTGGTCTGCCTCGTGGTAGCCCGGCACCAGAGGCACCCCTGCCTGCGCCATCAAACGCTTCGATTCGGCCTTCAAGCCCATCGCCAAAATGCTCGACGGCTTGGGGCCTATAAAAACCAGGCCCGCATCGGCACAGGCCTGGGCAAACGCCTCGTTCTCACTCAAAAAGCCATAACCCGGGTGTATCGCCTGGGCCCCGCAGTCGCGCGCCGCCTGCAAAATGCGCTCCCAGCGCAAATAGCTGTCCTGCGGGGCCGAGCCGCCTATTGCCACCGCCTCATCGCACATCGATACATGCTTGGCCTGCGCATCCGCCTCTGAGTAAACAGCCACCGTGCGTACCCCCAGTCGTCGGGCCGTGGCGGCCACCCGGCAGGCGATCTCGCCGCGATTGGCAATCAATATTTTTTTAAACATGGCGCCCTCAATCTCATTCAAGCCAACCGGGTTTGCGTTTTTGCAAAAAAGACTGCACCCCCTCTTTACCCTCGGCACTGGCACGTATATCGGCAATGCCAGCCACGGTGCGCTCAATCAGCGCCGCATCAATCTCTTGCCCGGTCACGTCCCGCAGCAACTGCTTGCATGCACGCAATGCATTGGGGCTCGCCTGCAACAGCGCCTGGCACAGGCCCTGCACCTGCTCATCCAAAGCCGCCTCGCTGGCCACCACTTCGCTCACCAAACCCAGGCGGTGCGCCTGCGCGGCATCAAAACGCTCAGCCGTCAAAAAATAACGCTGCGCGGCACGCGCCCCCATCGCCCTGA
Organism: Pseudomonadota bacterium; assembly: GCA_041158965.1. Taxonomy (GTDB): domain Bacteria; phylum Pseudomonadota; class Gammaproteobacteria; order Burkholderiales; family Burkholderiaceae_C; genus Limnohabitans. The sequence continues at coordinate 2,632 of JBEBAJ010000111.1, forward strand.
TCACATAGGGGCTGATGGTGGCCGGTATCAAACCCAGCTTCACCTCGCTCAGGCAAAAACCCGCCGTGTCCATGCTCACTGCCATGTCACACGCCGCCACCAAACCCATGCCACCCGCATACACATCGCCCTGCACCCGCGCCACCGTGGGCTTGGGGCACTGGTCTATGGTGGCCAACATCCGGGCCAACTCCCCCGCATCTTGCAAATTTTGTTCGCGGCCATAGTCGGCCATCCGTCGCATCCAGTTCAAGTCAGCCCCGGCACAAAATGCCTTGCCCTCGGCGGCCAACACAATGCAGCGCACCGCCGGGTCTGCCCCCGCCGCCTCAAAAGCCTGCCGTATCTCGCCGATCAAGGCCTCATTGAACGCATTGCGCACCTCGGGGCGCGCCAAAGTCACGGTATGCACGCCCTGACTGGTTTGGGTCTTGAGGTATTCCATGCCTTACATCCTGAACAAACCAAATCGCGTCTCTTGCACCGGCGCATTCAAGGCCGCACTCAAACCCAGGCCCAACACCCGCCGGGTGTCAGCGGGGTCTATCACCCCGTCATCCCACAACCGGGCGGTGGCGTAATAAGGGTGCCCTTGCTCCTCGTACTGGCGCCTGATCGGCGCCTTGAACGCCTCCTCCTCCTGCGCGCTCCACTGCCCGCCCTTGGCCTCTATGCCATCGCGGCGCACCGTGGCCAGCACACTGGCCGCCTGCTCTCCGCCCATCACACTGATGCGTGCGTTGGGCCACATCCACAAAAAGCGCGGCGAATACGCCCGCCCGCACATCCCGTAATTGCCAGCGCCAAAACTCCCGCCGATGATGAGGGTGAACTTCGGCACGGCGGCAGTCGCCACCGCCGTCACCATCTTTGCCCCATTGCGGGCAATCCCCTCGTTCTCGTACTTGCGCCCCACCATAAAGCCGGTGATGTTTTGCAAAAACACCAGCGGAATCTTGCGCTGGCAACACAACTCAATAAAGTGCGCCCCCTTCAAGGCCGACTCGGAAAACAAAATCCCGTTGTTCGCAATGATCCCCACCGGCATGCCCTCAATGCGGGCAAAACCGCACACCAGGGTCGCCCCATAACGCGGCTTGAACTCATCCAACTCCGAGCCATCCACCACACGGGCAATGATGTCACGCACATCAAAGGGCTTGCGCGCATCGGCGGGAATCACCCCATACAACTCGCGCGCATCAAACAGCGGCGCACGCGGCGCATGCACCGCAATATTGGGCACCTTCACGCGGTTCAGGTTGCGCACCGCCTGACGCGCCAGCGCCAAGGCATGCGCATCGTTTTGCGCCAAATGGTCGGCCACCCCCGACAAGCGGGTGTGCACATCGCCCCCACCCAAATCCTCCGCACTGACCACCTCGCCCGTGGCCGCCTTGACCAGCGGCGGCCCTCCCAAAAAAATCGTCCCCTGATCCTTCACAATGATCGTCTCATCGCTCATTGCCGGCACATAAGCCCCGCCTGCGGTGCAACTCCCCATCACCACCGCAATCTGCGCCAAACCCTGGGCACTCATATTGGCCTGGTTATAAAAAATACGGCCAAAATGATCCCGATCCGGAAACACCTCATCCTGATTGGGCAGATTGGCCCCGCCCGAATCCACCAAATACACGCAAGGCAAACCGTTTTGCTGGGCAATCTCCTGCGCCCGCAAATGCTTCTTCACCGTCATCGGGAAATACGTCCCGCCCTTCACGGTGGCATCGTTGCACACCACCATGCAATCGGTGCCGCTGATGCGCCCGATCCCGGCGATCAAACCCGCACACGGGGCATCGTTGCCATACATATTCAACGCCGCCAAAGGCGCCAACTCCAAAAACGGCGAACCCGGATCCAGCAACTTCAGCACCCGCTCGCGGGGCAACAACTTGCCCCGGGCCGTATGCTTGGCCCGCGCCGCCTCGCCGCCACCCTCGGCCACACGGGCCTGCTGGCGACGCAAATCCTCCACCAACTCGGCCATGGCCTGGGCATTGGCCTGAAAATCGGCAGATCGCGGGTTGAGTGAGCTGGCAAGCACGGGCATGGGCAAGTTCCTCCAAACCCTGTATTGTGGTTGACGTTTACGTAAACGTCAATTGGTGCAAATCCACCATGTCTTCAAACACCCGGCTGGCCCCGGCCTCACGCAACTGCTCGCCCTGGCCCAAGACGGCATACCCCCACACGGTGGCCCCGGCCGCCACCCCGGCCTGCACCCCCGTGGGTGTATCCTCCACCACCAAACAGCGGCCCGGCACCACCCCCAGCGCCTGTGCCGCCGCCAGGTACACATCCGGGTGGGGCTTGCTGCGCGGCATCTCATGCCCGCTAAACACCCGCCCTGCAAAAAAAGGCAGCATCCCCACCTGCCCCAGCATCATCTCCACCTTGAACCGATCGGCCCCCGAAGCCACCGCAATGCGCCCATTGCTGCGCCGGTGCACCTCGGCCACTGCCGCCAGCGCACCCTCAATCGCCCGCAACTCGTTTTGCAAAGCCAGGTTGCGTCGGCGCATGAACTCACTCAGCCACTCCTCCGACCACGGCTGCCCCGTGTGCTGCTCAATCAAATCTCGGCGGCTGCGCACCGTGTGACCCACAAACAAATCCCAACACGCCTGCGGGCTCAGCCCCCAGCCCCGCTCCACCAACATCGCGTGCAAGACCCCGTTGGTGATGGGCTCGCTGTCGACCAGCACCCCATCACAATCAAACAACACAGCGTCAAACGGTCCCATGGGTCACAGCGCGCGCTGAATGATGATTTTTTGCACATCGCTCGTGCCTTCATAAATTTGGCACACCCGCACATCCCGGTAAATCCGCTCCAGCGGAAAATCGCTCACCACCCCATAACCCCCCAGGGTCTGAATCGCCGCACTGCACACCCGCTCGGCCACCTCGCTGGCAAACAACTTCGCCATGGCCGCCTCGCGCAAACAAGGGCGGTCGGCATCGCGCAAACTCGCGGCATGCCAAATCAACTGCCGCGCGGCCTCCAGCTGGGTGGCGCAATCGGCCAGCCTGAAACCCACCGCCTGGTGGTTAACAATCGCCGTGCCAAAACTCTCGCGCTGCTTGGCATAGTCTATGGCCACCTCCAGCGCACTGCGCGCCATGCCCAGGCTTTGCGCGGCAATGCCGATGCGCCCGCCCTCCAGCGCACTGAGCGCGATCTTGTAGCCCTCGCCCTCCTGCCCAATCAAATTCTCCGCCGGCACCCGGCACTGCTCCAGCACAATCTGCGCCGTGTCGCTGCTGTGCTGGCCCAGCTTGTCCTCCAAGCGCGCCACCACCCAGCCCGGCGCATCGGTCGGCACAATGAACGCGCTCATGCCCTTTTTACCCGCGCCCTGATCGGTCACGGCAATCACAATCGCCACCTGGCCGTTCTTGCCACTGGTGATGAACTGCTTCACCCCATGGAGCACATACCCGTCCCCATCGCGCTTGGCCGTGGTGCGCAAAGCCGATGCATCCGACCCCACATGCGGCTCGGTCAAACAAAACGCCCCCAACATCCGCCCCTGCGCCAAGGGCTCCAGCCACTTGCGCTGCTGCTCGCCATTGCCATAACGCATCAAAATCGCATTCACCGGGCAATTCGTCACACTGATCGCCGTGCTCGTGCCCCCATCACCGGCGGCAATCTCCTCCAGCACCAACGCCAGCGTCAAATAATCCAACCCCGCCCCGCCCAGCGACTCAGGCACGCAAATCCCATAAGCCCCCAGTGCCGCCAGCCCCTGGTGCGCCTCCTTCGGAAAATGGTGGCGCTTGTCCCAATCGGCGGCATGGGGCCACAGCTCGCGCTGGGCAAAATCGCGCACCGCATCGCGAATCATTTCCTGGTCGGTGGTCAACAACATATATAGAAGCCTTTCACCACGGTATCGTCGACCCGTCGTGGTTGATGTACTGGCCTTTATGGCTTGGCTTCATCGCCCCCAGCACACGACGCAAGTCCTCGGCACTTTGCTTCACATCCAGTGCCGCCCCGGCCCCGCCCATATCGGTGCGCACCCAACCCGGGTGCAAGGACACCACCGTCAGCTCAGGGTATTGGGCCTGCGCACTGCGCACCACCATGTTCACCGCCGCCTTGCTCACCCTATAGAGCACCGCATCCGCAGTCACGGTCCGCTCCAGGCTGCCCATGATGCTGCCTATCACACCCAGCACACCCCCCGGCACCAACAAAGGCGCCACCTGCGGAATCGTTTGCAACACCCCCAGCACATTGGCATGCATGATGCGGTCAAACCGCTCTTGCGTCACCAAATCGCTAAAAGGCTGGCGGTCCATGATCCCCGCCACATGCACCACCAAATCCAGCTTCTCGCCATCGAGCTGCCAGGCCAGGCCACTGGCACTGGCCGGATCTGCCACATCGATGGCAAACGCGCGATCCACCTCGGCTTGCAAGGCCGCCACATCGGCGGCCTGACGGGCGGTGGCGATCACATGCCAACCGGCTTGCTTGTACTGGCGCGCCAACTCGCGGCCTATGCCCCGCGAGGCCCCCAAAATCAGAACTTTGCGGGCGGCCATCAGCACAGCTCCACGGCCATCGCAGTGGCTTCACCACCCCCGATGCACAACGTCGCCAAGCCTTTTTTCAGGCCACGCGCCTGCAAGGCATGCAGCAAAGTCACCAAAATCCGGGCTCCGCTGGCCCCGATGGGGTGGCCCAAGGCACAAGCCCCGCCATTCACGTTCACAATCTCATGCGAGACCTTCAACTCCGTCATCAGCGCCATCGGCACCACGGCAAACGCCTCGTTCACCTCCCACAAATCCACATCCTTCACCGCCCAGCCTATTTGCGACAACAGCTTTTGCGTGGCCCCCACCGGTGCAGTGGTAAACCACTCGGGCTCCTGCGCAAACACACTATGGCCCAGCACCCGCGCCAGCGGCCGGCACCCCATCTTCTGGGCCGTGCTCTCGCGCATCATCACCAAAGCCGCCGCACCATCGTTGATCGACGAGCTCGACGCCGCCGTGATCGTGCCATCCTTCTTGAACGCAGGGCGCAAGCTGCTGATCTTGTCCAGCTTCACCTTCCCCGGCCCCTCATCCAGGCTCACCACACGCTCCCCGCTGCGCTCTTGCAAAGTCACCGGCGCAATCTCGGTGGCAAATGCCCCATTGCTCCCGGCCGCCTTCGCCCGCTGCACACTGGCCGTGGCAAATGCATCTTGCTGCTCCCGGGTGAAAGTGTATTTGGCCGCACACTCCTCGCCAAACGTGCCCATGCTGCGCCCCGGCTGATAGGCGTCTTCCAGCCCGTCCAACATCATGTGGTCATACACCTTCTCATG
>JBEBAJ010000112.1:0-7945 GCA_041158965.1 Pseudomonadota bacterium
CCTTTGGGTTCGGGCCCCTCACACCACCAAATTGACCAAACGCCCCGGCACCACAATGATCTTCTTGGGTGTGGCCCCGGCCGCCTGCTTGGTGAACGCCTCACTCGCCACAGCCAGCGCCTCTATGGCCTGCCTATCGGCGTGGGCCGGCACCTTGATGGCCCCGCGCAACTTGCCATTGATCTGCAACATCAGCTCAATTTCATCTTGCACCAACGCGCCCTCATCTATGGCGGGCCAGGGCGCATCCAGCAAAGAACCGGCGGCACTCGCATAGCCCAGCTCCACCCACAGCGCCTCGGTGATGTGCGGGCACACCGGGTACAAACCACGCAGCAACAGCGACAGCCCTTCGCACAGCACCGCCGCATCCCCCTCACTGGCGCTGGGCTTGAAATTTTCCAGGGCGTTGAGCAGCTTCATACAACCCGACACCACCGTGTTGTATTGCATGCGCTCATAGTCATAGCTCACCTGACGCAGCACCAGGTACAACTCGCGGCGCAAGGCCTTGGCCGCGTCGCCCAGCGGGGCAGCGCTCAAATCGCTGGCGGTGGCTCGGCGCACGGCGTCCTGGTGCTTGTGAGCAAACCCCCACAGGCGGCGCAAAAAGCGGTAACTGCCCTCCACCGCCGAATCGTTCCACTCCAGCGTGGCCTCGGGCGGCGCCGTGAACATGGTGTACAGGCGCGCCGTGTCTGCGCCATATTTCTCAATCAGGTCTTGCGGGTCGATGCCATTGTTCTTGGACTTCGACATCGTGCCCACGCCCTCATAGTCTATGGCCGTGCCCGCAGGCAAAGTGCCATCGTCACTATCGAGCGGCTTTTTCAGGCGCGCACCCAAAATCTTGCCCGACTCATCGACCACATGCTCCACATCATGCGGCCAGAAATACTCCTTGCCGCCCTTGGCCGTGCGGCGCGAATAAATGTGGTTGAGCACCATGCCCTGCGTCAGTAGCTTGGTAAACGGCTCATCCACCTTCACCAGGCCCAAATCGCGCATCACCTTGGTCCAGAACCGCGCATACAACAGGTGCAAAATGGCATGCTCGATGCCACCGATGTACTGGTCCATCGGCATCCAGTACCCGGTGCCCTCGGCCACCATGCGCTCATGGTTTTGCGGGTCGCAATAGCGCATGAAGTACCAGGACGAATCGACAAAAGTGTCCATCGTGTCGGTTTCGCGCCGCGCCGCCTTGCCACACACCGGGCAAGTCACCCCTGCATGGAAGCCCTCGTGCTTGTTCAGCGGGTTGCCCGAGCCATCCGGCACGCAATCCTCGGGCAACACCACAGGCAGGTCTTTTTCCGGCACCGGCACCGCACCGTGCTCATCACAATGAATGATGGGTATCGGCGTGCCCCAATAACGCTGCCGGCTGATGCCCCAATCGCGCAAACGCCACGTGGTTTTCTTCTCTCCCAAACCACGCGCCGCCAGCAACTCGGCCACCCGGCCCACCGCCTGCTTAAAGCCCAAGCCATCGAGCTCTCCTGAATTCAGGCAAACCCCGCTTTGCTTGTCGGCATAAGACTCCCGCCACTGGGTGTCGTCATAAGGCCCGTCATTCACGCTCACCACCTGCCGAATCGCCAGGCCGTACTTGCGCGCAAAGGCAAAGTCACGCTCATCGTGCGCTGGCACGCCCATCACCGCGCCGTCGCCATAACTCATCAGCACATAATTGCCGACCCACACCTCCACCTGCTGGCCAGTCAGCGGGTGGCTCACTTTCAGCCCGGTGGGCATGCCTTCTTTTTCCTTCAGGGCCAATTCGGCCTCGGTCGTGCCGCCCTTCTTGCACTCTTCAATGAACGCCGCCAATGCCGGGTGGCCCGCCGCCGCATGCGTGGCCAGCGGGTGCTCTGGCGCCACCGCCACAAAAGTCACCCCCATGATGGTGTCGGCCCGGGTGGTGAACACATGCATCCGGCCATCCTGAATCAACTCGCCCTTCGCATCCCTGATCTCATGCGGGAAAGCAAAGCGCACACCTTCGCTTTTGCCGATCCAGTTTTCCTGCATCAGGCGCACCTTGTCAGGCCAGCCCGTCAGCGTCGCCTTCGGGTTGTCGATCTGCACATGGTCCAGCAACTCCTGGGCATAACGGGTGATGTCCAGGTAGTAACCTGGAATCTCGCGCTTCTCCACCGGTGCGCCCGTGCGCCAGCCCCGGCCATCGATCACCTGCTCATTGGCCAGCACCGTCTGATCCACCGGGTCCCAATTCACCACCTGGGTCTTGCGATAGGCGATGCCCTTGTCCAGCATCTTCAAAAACAGCCACTGGTTCCATTTGTAATATTCAGGCGAACACGTGGCCACCTCGCGCGACCAGTCTATGGCCAGCCCCATCGCCTGCATCTGCTGCTTCATATAAGCGATGTTGTCGTAAGTCCAGCGGGCGGGCGGCACCTTGTTCTTAATCGCGGCATTCTCGGCTGGCAAGCCAAAGGCATCCCAGCCCATCGGCATCAGCACGTTGTACCCACGCATGCGCAACTGCCGGGTCAACATGTCATTGATCGTGTAATTGCGCACATGCCCCATGTGCAACTTACCGCTGGGGTAAGGCAACATCGAACACGCATAAAACTTCTTTTTCTTCGGGTCCTCAGTCACCCGGTAAGCATCTCGGCGGCCCCATTCGGCCTGCACCGCCGCCTCAACGGCGGATGGTTGGTATTGGTCTTGCATGGTCAGAGAGGGCGGCTTTCAGCGCAGCCCCAAAACATCAAACATGTCGAACAAGCCTGTACGGCGGTTCGCCAAAAAGTGGGCCGCCCGCAAGCTGCCCTGTGCGTAAGTGGCCCGGCTTGACGACTTGTGGGTGATCTCAATGCGCTCGCCCGTTCCGGCAAACAACACCGTGTGGTCACCCACAATATCGCCACCCCGGATGGTCGAAAACCCGATCGTCGAAGGGTCGCGCTCGCCCGTGTGGCCATACCGCTCATACACCGCGCAGTCTTTCAGGTCACGCCCCAGCGCCTGGGCAATCACCTCACCCATCTTCAGGGCGGTGCCCGAAGGCGCATCCACCTTGTGCCGATGGTGCGCCTCAATCACCTCTATGTCATACCCCGTGGCCAGGGCCTTGGCGGCCATTTGCAATAGCTTCAGGGTGACATTCACGCCCACACTCATGTTCGGGGCCATCAACACGGCGCACTCATTGGCGGCTTGGGCAATCTCCGCCTTTTGCGCGTCATCAAAGCCTGTGGTGCCTATCACCATGGCCACGCCCTGCGCACGGCACGCGCGCAAATGCGCCATCGTGCCCTCAGGCCGTGTGAAGTCAATCAGGCATTGGGCCCCTTGCAAGCCCAGCGCGAGGTCGTCGGTGATCATCACCCCGCTGTCTCGTCCCAAAAAAGCAGCGGCATCTTGCCCCAGCCCCGGGGCACCAGCCACATCCAGCGCACCACTGAGCCGGGCTTGCGGGTCGGCCAGCACCGCCTCAATCAGCATGCGCCCCATGCGGCCACTGGCCCCGGCAATCGCTATGTTCAAGGGTGAGCTCATGGCGTCAAATCTTTCTCATTGGGGTTCCAGGGGCGGATAAGCCATGTTCACAGGCGGCATGGCCGTCACCGGGTTGGCAGCCGGGGCCTCTTTGGGCAGATACGCCTTCAGCTCCTCCGGCTTGGCCTCCAGCGGCGGAATCTTCACCTTGCCTTGCAGCTTCGAATCAATGCGCGCCGTGAACTCGGCCTCGGTCGGCAACTCATCGGCCTCGACCCGCGTCATGCGGTCGCCCTCAAAGAACACCGACACCCGCCGCAACAGCGGCTCAGTCCCTTTGCGCCTGATGGCAAAAGCGTAATCCCAACGCTGGGCATGAAACAGGCTGGCAATCAGGGGCGAGCCCAGCACCTCGCGCACCTGGTTGCGCGTCAAGCCCGGGCGCAACACCTCCAGCTGTTCGCGCGTCACCACATTGCCCTGCACCACTTCCACCCGATAGGGCTGAATCAGGTCAGCGACCTTTGCGCCCTGCTCTTTCATGCTGCCGCACGCGGTCAGCAAACCCGCCATCGCACAGATCGCAGGCCGGGTCCATCCAAATCGAAAGTTCATAGGCTCGTGTTTCATGGCTGCAACTCATTCCATTGTAATGGGGCGGCCACCTGTCGGCGGTCCATCTACAGACCGTTTCAGGTCTTTTGCATGGCCTGGCGGTGCCGCTCTACAAATTCGTCATAGGTATTGATGCCGCGCAACTGCAAAATCGTGTTGCGCACAGCAGCCTCTACCAGCACGGCAATATTGCGTCCCGCCACCACCTGAATCACCACTTTGCGCACGCCTATGCCCAACACATCCTGCAACAGCGGCTCGTGCGGCAGTCGCTCATAGTCTCGCTCCAGCGTTTCCCGCCGCACCAGGTGCACAATCAGCTTCAAACGCATTTTGCGCCGCACCGCCGTCTCGCCAAAAATCGCCTTGATGTCCAGCAAGCCTATGCCCCTGACTTCCAGCAGGTTTTGCAACAGCTCCGGGCAGCGGCCCTCTATGGTCGTCTGGTTGATCCGGTACAAATCCACCGAATCATCCGCCACCAGCCCGTGCCCGCGCGAAATCAGCTCCAGCCCCAGCTCGCTCTTGCCCAGGCCCGACTCGCCGGTGATCATCACGCCCAGGCCCAATATGTCCATGAACACACCGTGCATGGTGGTGCGGTCGGCAAAATGCTTTGACAAATACGCCCGCAACAGGTCAATCACCAAGGCCGAAGACTCCTCGGTGGCAAACAAAGGAATCTTCGCCCGCTCACACAGCCGCAACAAAGCCTCGGGCGCTGCTTGCCCATCCGCCATCACCAACACCGGCGGCTCCAGCGTCACAATGCGGTTGATGCGTCGTGCGCAATCCTCCGGCGTGCCCCGGGTCAGGTAGCGCACCTCGCGCTCGCCCAGCATCTGCAAGCGGTAGGGGTGGATGTAATTCAAATAGCCGACCAAATCGGCCCCGGATCGGGCGGCACGCACCGCCACCTCGTCAAAGCGGCGCTCCGACGCCTCCAAGCCCGCCACCCAATGCCAGCGCAAGCGCTGCCTGAACTCTTCAAACAGCACATCGGCACTGACCACATTGGGCTTCATGGGGCCTCACTCAGGCCCGCTGGGCCGAACTCCAGGTCTGTATCAGGGTGTGCAAATCGGCATGGCTGGCGCTTGACAGCATGCGTTGGCGCACCTCGCCATCGCTTAGCAACTCGGCGATCTCGGACAAAATCTCCAAATGCTTCTGTGTCGAAGCCTCCGGCACCAGCAGAAAAATCAACAAAGACACCGGCGCCTCGTCGGGCGAGTCAAACCCGATCGGCTGGCGCAACAAAAAAACCGCCGCCATCGGGTTCTTCAAACCCTTGATGCGGCCATGCGGAATCGCCACCCCGTGGCCCAGCCCCGTCGAGCCCAACCGCTCGCGCGCGAACAGGCTGTCGGCCACCATCGCCCGATTCAGCCCATGCAAAGACTCAAACAGCAAACCCGCTTCCTCAAAAGCGCGTTTTTTGCTGGTGACCTCCACGTCCACCAAGACATGGTTGACAGGCAAAATGGAAGATAGTCGGTTCATGATGATCGGGCGATTATGCACCTGCGCCATCAAAACCAAGGGTGAACATCTAAAACAAAAGCGTTCAGTGCGTCAAATTCGCCACACTGTTCTCATACGCCCGGCGGCGCGCCTCAGCCGCCCCGCCAGAAATTCATCGAGGCATGGCGCCCGGGTTTGCGGCGCCACGCCCCCTGTTCACATCATGCGCTTGGCCATCGAGTGATGCTCTTGCGAGCGGTCTTTGTGCCGCACCACCTGCCGGTCCAGCTTATCCACCAGCTCATCCACCGCCGCATACAGGTCCTCATTGCTGCACTCGGCAAACAAATCGCTGCCCTTGACCCGTATATTGCACTCGGCGCGCTGGCGCTTTTCCTTTTCCTTTTGCTTCTCTACGGTCAGCAGCACCTTGACATCCACCACCTGGTCAAAGTGCCGTATGACCCGATCCAGCTTGTGCGTCACATAGTTTCGCAACGCAGGGGTCACTTCCAGATGATGTCCACTGATGGTGAGGTTCATTCAGTCTCTCCTTTTAGAAGGTGGGTAGGAAGCGTCTCTTGCTTCCATAATGCGCCCGCCCCCGCAAAAAATCAACGGGATACCGGTACAAATTCACACAATTTTTATGTTGCAGTGCCATAATTGATGACTTCTTCCTCATCAGGAGCAAATCCCTTGGAAAACTACCCCAGTCGGTAGCTTTCGGGTTCGGTGGGCCGGTATTGCCGTCGGGTTCGAAAGCGACCTTTTTCATCAACTTTCGTTCCCCGGTGTTCGCACCCTCACTGCCATGCTCAATATATTCACGCTGGCCAATGGCCGCCTGTTTCAGGAAGAAATCGAGTCGCTCGAAGAGCTCTCGCGCTTCCAGCCCATCTGGGTCGATCTGGAAAACCCCAGCCCCGAAGAAAAGCGCTGGATCAAGCAGTACTACGACCTGCAAATCCCCGATGACGCGATGGACGAAGACATCGAAGAATCGGCGCGCTTTTACGAAGAAGACAACGGCGAGCTGCACATCCGCTCAGACTTTTTGATCGCCGATGAAGACGAGCCCCGCACCGTGCGCGTGGCCTTCATCCTCAACCAGCACAACAACGACCTCAAAAGCAAAGGCGTGCTCTTCTCCATCCACGACGAAGACGTCCCCGTCTTTCGCCTGCTGCGCATGCGCGCGCGCCGTGCCCCCGGCCTCATCGCCGACGCCAAAGAAGTCCTGCTCAAACTCTTTGACGCCGATGCCGAATACTCTGCCGACACCCTCGAAAACATCTACGACCAGCTGGAACTGGTCAGCAAAAAGGTCCTGGCGGGCGACGTCACCGACACGCTGGCCAGCGAAGTGCTGGCGGCCATTGCACGCCAGGAAGACTTGAACGGCCGCATCCGCCGCAACGTCATGGACACCCGGCGCGCGGTCAGCTTCATGATGCGCTCACGCATGCTCAACGCCGAACAATTCGAAGAAGCCCGCCAAATCTTGCGCGACATCGAATCGCTCGACAGCCACACGGCCTTCCTCTTTGACAAAATCAACTTCCTGATGGATGCCACCGTCGGTTTCATCAACATCAACCAGAACAAGATCATCAAGATCTTCTCTGTGGCCAGCGTGGCCCTGCTGCCCCCCACCCTCATCGCCAGCATCTACGGCATGAACTTCGAATTCATGCCCGAACTGCGGCAAAGCTGGGGCTACCCCATGTCACTGGTGCTCATGCTCATCAGTGCCCTGGTCCCCATGTGGTACTTCCGCAGGCGCGGCTGGCTCAAATAACGCGTCCACACCTCTCGGCCACCCACACACGCCCCTCTCTGTGCCCGGCAAAAATGCCGCCTGCCGTCTGGCGTCCCTTCTTTGGCCCACAAAAAAGCCGCTCTGTGAGCGGCTGATTTGTTTGGCTGGCGGCCTGCGCCTTGTGGGCACAGACTGGGCCAATCAAGTGCTTATTGCAACTTGATTTCAACGTCGACACCTGCGGGCAGGTCGAGCTTCATCAGCGCATCCACGGTCTTGTCGGTCGGATCCACAATGTCCATCAGACGCTGGTGGGTGCGAATCTCGAACTGGTCACGGCTCGACTTGTTCACGTGCGGTGAACGCAGAATGTCAAAACGCTTCATGCGGGTCGGCAAGGGCACGGGGCCCTTCACGATCGCGCCGGTGCGCTTGGCGGTGTCAACAATCTCGGCGGCAGACTGGTCGATCAGTTTGTAATCGAATGCCTTGAGGCGAATGCGGATCTTTTGCTTGGACATGTCTGGCCTCACTCCATGATCTTGGCAACAACGCCGGCGCCGACGGTCTTGCCGCCTTCACGGATGGCGAAACGCAGGCCTTCTTCCATCGCAATCGGGTGGATCAGCT
>JBEBAJ010000113.1:0-7893 GCA_041158965.1 Pseudomonadota bacterium
TGGCAGATCAGCATTGCGCCGCCCGATCTGTCCTACGGCCTGCGTTTTGCGCCGCTGATGGAAGGCGGCCTGTGGCAGCTCATCACGGTTTGCGCACTCGGTGCGTTCGGGTCTTGGGCCCTGCGCGAGGTTGAAATTTGCCGAAAACTGGGCATGGGTTACCACGTACCGGTCGCCTTCAGTGTCGCCATCCTGGCCTATTTCACCCTGGAAGTGGTCCGGCCTGTGCTGATGGGGGCTTGGGGACACGCTTTCCCCTACGGCATATACAGCCACCTCGATTGGGTCTCCAACGTGGGCTACCAGTATCTGCACTTCCATTACAACCCCGCGCACATGATCGCGGTCAGTTTCTTCTTTGCCAGCACCTTCGCGCTGTCGCTGCACGGCGCGCTGATCCTGTCATCGACCAATCCCGCGCCGGGGCACAGCGTGCGCACCCCCGAGCACGAAGACACCTTCTTTCGCGACATCATCGGCTACTCCATCGGCACCTTGGGCATCCACCGGCTTGGTTTGTTCCTGGCCCTGGCTGCCGTGCTCTTCAGCGCCCTGTGCATTGTGCTCAGCGGACCCTTCTGGACCCGTGGCTGGCCGGAATGGTGGAGCTGGTGGCTCAATTTGCCCATCTGGTCCCAGTGGCCGATCAACTAGGAGTCGATGAACATGGCTCAATACCAAAATCTATTCACCACCGTGCAAGCGGTCGGCCCGGTCCACGACGGGGTCGAATTGGGGCACGGCAACAGCCCGCGCTCAGGCAAGCCCCTCATCGTCTATTGGTTCGGCTTGTTGGGCAACGCCCAACTCGGGCCCATCTATCTGGGTGGCCTGGGCTTGGCCTCCCTCATCTTTGGCGTTTTTGCCACCACCATCATCGGCATGAACATGCTGGCCTCTGTCAACTATGACCCGGTTCAGTTCATCCGGCAGTTGTTTTGGCTCTCGCTCGAACCGCCTCCGGCCAGCTATGGCCTGAGTCTGCCGCCACTCAATCAGGGCGGCTGGTGGCTCATGGCGGGCCTCTTCCTGACCATCTCGCTCTTTTTGTGGTGGGCCCGGGTCTACCGCCGTGCGCGCGAGCTCGGTATGGGGACCCATGTGGCCTGGGCCTTTGCCGCTGCGATTTGGCTCTTTTTGGTGCTGGGTTTGTTCCGCCCGGTGCTGATGGGCTCTTGGGGCGAGGCGGTGCCCTACGGCATCTTCCCGCACCTCGATTGGACGGCTGCTTTCTCCTTGCGATACGGCAACCTGTTCTACAACCCCTTCCATGCCTTGTCCATCGTCTTTTTGTACGGCTCGGCTTTGTTGTTCGCCATGCACGGCGCCACCATCCTGGCGGTCACCCATTACGGCGGAGAGCGCGAGATCGAGCAAATCACCGACCGAGGCACGGCCAGCGAGCGCGCCGCCCTGTTCTGGCGTTGGACCATGGGCTTTAACGCCACCATGGAGTCCATACACCGTTGGGCCTGGTGGTTTGCCGTGTTGTGTCCCCTGACCGGCGGCATCGGGATTTTGCTCACCGGCACCGTCGTCGACAACTGGTACCTGTGGTCCATCAAACACGGCGTGGTCCCACCCTATCCGCAGGTCTTTGACGTCGTCACCGACCCGACCCTCATGCAAGGAGTCAAGCCATGAGAATTCTTCTCTCCATTTGTGCCGCCTTGCTCTTTTTAAGCGGTTGCGAGCGCCCCCCCATCGAGGCGGTGCAACACGGCTATCGGGGCACCGGCATGTTGCAGGTCTATAACCCGCGCACGCTGGAAGCGCAGGCCGGCCTCAATGAGGCCCCCCCGGCGATCCCCAGCGCGGGCAGCGATGGCCCCAAAGCCTCTCAGGTGTACAAGAACGTCAAGCTGCTGGGTGATCTCAGCGTCAATGACTTCACGCGCCTCATGGTGTCCATGTCCAGCTGGATCGCTCCCGAACAAAGCTGTACCTACTGCCACAACCCGGCCAACTTTGCCGATGATTCGCTCTACACCAAAGTGGTCGCCCGCCGCATGATCGAGATGACGCGGCACATCAACAGCGACTGGAAAAAGCACGTCAGCGACACCGGCGTCACCTGCTACACCTGCCACCGTGGCCAGCCGGTTCCGGCTCAAGTCTGGTTCACCCGTGTGGATCAGCCTTATGGGGCCAACTTCCTGGGCGACAAAGCCGGCCAAAACACCCCCGATCCGGTGGTCAACCTCTCTTCCTTGCCCTACGATCCCTTCACCCCCTTCCTGCTCAAAGCAGAGAACATCCGTGTCGGTGGCACCACGGCCTTGCCCACGGGCAATCGCCAATCGATCAAGCAAACCGAGTGGACCTATGGCCTGATGACCCACATGTCCACGGCCCTGGGGGTCAACTGTACGCATTGCCACAACACCCGATCCTTCCAGACCTGGGAAGGCGGGCCCCCGCAGCGGGTCACGGCCTGGCATGGCATCCGAATGGCGCGTGACCTCAACAACGACTACATGACCCCGCTGACCGATGTCTTCCCGGCCCATCGCAAGGGCGAGCTGGGCGATGTGGCCAAGGTCAATTGCGGCACATGCCATCAGGGCGCTTACAAACCCCTGTATGGGGCAGCGATGGCCAAAGACTTCCCCGAGTTGCTGGCCACGCCCGCTGCGGCACCGGTCAAAATGGCCAGGAAGTAAAGCCATGAACCCGCGTGCGCCCGATCCAGAACGGTGCCTGCCCGGAGGGCAGGCATGAGCCTGGAAGACATCGGACGCATCGCACCCCCGTTATCGGGGGTTGTGTTCATTTTGCTGGTGGACTATGTGCGCCAGCACCAGGGTTGGGGCTGGCTGCGTCTGGTGTCCGGGGCCTCGGCCCTGCGCGAAGTGCCCGGCCTCAGGTTTGCCAAAGTCATGGGCAGCGGGCAGGGCGGCGGGTTCAGCCTGCGCCCCAGCGCCACCCATCAAGGCGTCATTGCCTCTTTCGACAACTGGGCGCATGCCCACGACTTCATGCAAGGAGAGTGGGTGCATGCCGTGCGCGAGCGCGCCCGCGAGAGTTGGGTCGGGGTTTTGTCGGTGCAATCGGCGCGCGGCCAATGGGACCAGCAAGATTGGGCGCCCACCACCGACGCCGCCGTGCAAGGCTGCCCGACCGAGCCCAGCCCTGCCTTGGCGGTGCTCACCCGCGCCAGCATCCGCCCGGCCAAAGCCATGGCATTTTGGCGCCATGCGCCGGCCACCCAGATCGATCTCGATGCGGCCGATGGCTGCCAGCTGGCCATGGGTTTAGGCGAGGCCCCGCTATTGCGCCAATGCACTTTCAGTGTTTGGCGCAACGCCGCAGCGATGCAGGCTTATGCCCACCATGCATCGCATCAGCAGGCCATCCAGGCGGCCTACAAGCACCAGTTTTTTTCCGAATCGCTGTTTGTTCACTTCCGGCCCCTGTACATGCAAGGGCTCTGGAAGGGGCAACGCATCGATCACGGCGATCCTGCCTTGGCCGGGGCAGTACCATGAGCGACAAAGTCGTCGTCGTCGGCGCTGGCATGGGTGGGCTCGTCAGCGCCTTGCTGCTGGCCCAGCGCGGGGTCGACGTAACCGTGGTCGAATCGCATTCGGTCACCGGCGGCAAGATCCACACCACCGAGGTCGGCGGTCTGTCCATCGACTCGGGCCCCACCGTGCTGACCATGCGTTGGGTCTTTGATGAAATTTTTCGCCAGGTCGGCACCGATTTAGACCACGAGCTCTCGCTCACTCCACTCAGCGTGCTGGCCCGTCACTTCTGGCCGGACGGCTCGCGCATGGATTTGTGCGCCGACCCCTTGCAAAGCGAGGCCGAGGTCGAGCGCCTGGCCGGGCCGGGCGAGGCGAAAAGGTTTCGCCGTTTCAGCGACCGGGCCCGGGCACTGTACGACACATTAGAGTCGCCCTTCATGCGCACCCAGGCCCCCAGCATGGGCCGCTTCATGTCTGACTTGGGCTGGCGCGGCTTGTCCCAATTGACTCAACTCGGTCCCATGCGAACCTTGTGGCGGCAATTGGAAAACGAATTCACCGACCCGCGTTTGCGCCAATTGTTTGGTCGCTATGCGACTTATTGCGGCTCCTCGCCTTGGGAGGCCCCGGCCACCCTGATGCTGATCGCTCAGGTCGAAATGGACGGTGTCTTCAGCGTGAGCGGCGGCATGACCGCGCTGGCGCAAGCGCTCACCCGTCTGGCCCAATCGCGCGGCGTTCGTTTCTTGCTGCAAACCCCGTGCCGGGAAATCATTTGTCGCCATGGTCGGGCGGTCGGTGTGCGGCTGGATCACGATGAACTGCGCGCCGACGCCGTGGTTTTCAATGGGGAAATCGATGCCTTGTCCATGGGCTTGATGGGCGCAGGCCCGCGCCCGGCCTGGCCGCCCTCCGATCAGCCCCGTTCGCTGTCGGCCCTGACCTGGTCTTTGCTGGCGCCCAAACAAAACCTCGATCTGGATCGGCACAACGTGTTTTTCCAGAACGACTACGCCAGTGAATTCACCGACATATTCAAACACCGGCGCTTGCCCCGCACCCCCACCGTGTATGTGTGCGCCCAAGACCGCCCCGAGTCTGCCCGAGAGATGACGGCAGAAAGATTGTTTTGTCTGGTCAACGCACCCGCATCAGGCGATGGGCCTGAAGGGACACAGGAGATCGACTCATGCGAAACCACCACCTTCGAACAATTGCAACGCATGGGATTATCGATACAGGGTCATGCCAAGGTCCGTTCCAGCCCCGGCATTTTTCACCGGCGTTTCCCGGCTTCGGCGGGCAGTCTGTATGGCAAGGCCACCCACGGCTGGATGAGCATCTTTGCGCGGCCTGGGGCCACGACCGCCATACCGGGCTTGTACACGGTGGGGGGTGGGACGCATCCGGGGCCGGGCGTGCCGATGACGGCCTTGTCGGGCATGCGGGCGGCCGAGGCAGTCATGGCCAACCTCGTTTCGACCAAGCGGTCCCCCCCAATGGCTACCTTTGGTGGTATGTCGACGCCATGAGCGAAGACCAGCAACACAGCCTCACGCTGATCGCTTTTGTCGGCAGCGTCTTCTCGCCCTATTACCGCTGGGCGAGGCGCCGGGGTTCGGCCAACCCAGAAAACCACTGCGCCATCAATGTGGCTTTGTACGGGCAAGGAGGCCGCTGGGCGATGACCGAGCGCGGCCAACGCCATTGCCACCGCGACAGCAGCAGCTTTGTCGTCGGCCCCAGTCGACTCGACTGGGACGGTCAGTGCCTGCACATCCGACTCGACGAAGTGGCCGTGCCCTGGTTGCGTCGCCTCAGTGGGCACATCCGCCTGTGGCCACAAACCCTGTTCAATTATTCGGTGCCGCTGGACGCGTCCGGCCGCCACCGCTGGGGCCCCTTGGCCCCCAAAGCGCACATCGAAGTCGATCTGGACCAGCCTGACCTGAAATGGCAGGGCCAGGCCTATCTCGACTCGAATGAGGGTGACGAGCCGCTGGAGAACGAGTTCCATCTGTGGGACTGGTCACGCACCCAAATGCCCGATGGCAGCACCGAAGTGACCTACGACCTGCATGGGCCTGACCGACCCGATCGGCTCTTGCGCCTGCGCTTTGACGCCGACGGCAGCGTCACCGATTTGCCCGACGTCCCGGTTCGCGACTTGCCGCCCACCGCCTGGCGGGTGCCGCGTCGGGCGCGCAGCACAGACCGGCCCTTGCCGTCGCGTCAATTGGAGGACACCCCGTTTTACCAGCGCAGTCTGCTGGCCCGCCCGCAACTCGGGCGTGGCATACACACCTTTCACGAGACCCTGTCGATCCCCCGCTTTGTCTCGCCCGTCGTTCAAGCCATGCTGCCTTGGCGCATGCCCCGTCGGAGCTGATCATCCATGACGAACCCCATCCTTCGTCATGCCACCGAATTCGGTGCCATCCCGGCACCGATGGCCTGCGTGCGGCCTGAGCACGAACCCTTCTCTCAAGGAGGTAGCCATGTCAAACCATGACAAGGTATGGCCCACCGGTTTAACCGAGGCCGAGTCGGAAGAGATTCACCGCAATCTCATCCAAGGCACGCAGATTTTCGGCATGATCGCCGCATTCGCCCATCTGCTGGCCTATATCTACTCACCCTGGCTGAAGTGAAAGGAGACTAACCATGATCTACGGAAAAATGTGGTGTGTCGTCAAGCCGCAAGTGGGCATCCCCATCTTTTTGGGTGCTGTCGCTGTCGGTTCCTTTTGCGTTCACCTGGCCTTGGTGAGCAACACAACTTGGGTCAAAGCGTTCCTGAACGGAGCGGCCGGCAAAGCCGTGGCGACCCAGGCGTCCGAACCAGCCAAGAAGTAATTCATGGCTGGCACCTGACCGGGTGGACCTTCAGGTCCGCCCGGTTTTTTCCCCAAGACTAGACCCATGGACGACAGCCGCAAGTTCAAACACCTCTGGCTCAGCTGGGGCGTGCGACTATTGCCGTTCACCGACGCCGTCAGCGAAGACCTGCCCCTGTCTCGCTTGTTGCGTCTCTCACTGTTTCAAATATCCGTCGGCATGGCTCTGGTGCTTTTGGTGGGCACCCTCAACCGGGTCATGATCGTCGAGCTCGGCGTCCCCACCAGCCTGGTGGCGGTGATGGTCGCCATGCCGCTTTGTTTTGCGCCATTTCGCGCCTTGGTCGGTTTTCGCTCCGACCACCACCGCTCCCAATTGGGTTGGCGTCGGGTGCCCTACATCTGGATGGGCACGCTGCTGCAATTTGGTGGTTTTTCGGTCATGCCTTTTGCCTTGCTGGTGTTGGCCGGTCTGGGCGAATCGAGCCAAGCACCTGTATGGGTGGGGCAAATGGCCTCTGCCGTCGCCTTTTTGCTGGTCGGTGCGGGTTTGCACACCACCCAGACGGCGGGGTTGGCTTTGGCCACCGACCTGACGCCGCCGCACAAGCAGGCCAATGTGGTGGGTTTCATGTATGTCATGATGTTGGTGGGCATGCTGGGCAGTGCGCTGCTCTTTGGTGACTTGCTGACCGAATTCACCCCGGGGCGTTTGGTCCAGGTCATCCAGGCCGCCGCCCTGATCACCCTGGTGCTCAACACCGTGGCCATGTGGAAGCAAGAGTCGCGTTCGCGTTCGCGCCGACCCGGGCAGGGCGCCGACCCCAGTTTTGCCGAGGCTTGGGCCCTTTTCACGCGCGATGCCGATGCCGTGCGCCGCTTGTGGGTGGTCTCACTGGGAACCCTGGCATTCAGCATGGAAGATGTCTTGCTGGAGCCCTATGGGGGCGAAATCCTGCAACTCTCGGTGGCCAGCACCACCCAGCTCACCGCCACCCTGGCTTTTGGCGGTCTGATCGGGTTCGCCAGTGCCTCGCGCTGGCTCAGTCGAGGGGCCGATCCATTTCGCATGGCTGCACTGGGCTGCCTGGTGGGCTTGCCCGCCTTTGCGCTCATCATTGTGGCCTCCCAAATCGCCGACCCCTGGCTTTGGTTCAGCGTCGGCACCGGCCTCATCGGCCTGGGGGGCGGTCTCTTCGCCCACGGCACGCTCACCGCCACCATGAACCGGGCCCCGGCAGATCAGGCGGGCCTGGCCATGGGTGCCTGGGGCGCAGCGCAAGCCACGGCGGGTGGTTTGGCCATGGCGCTGGGCGGCCTGCTGCGCGACCTCGTCGCCTCATTCTCTACCGCATGGACAGGGTATTGCTTTGTCTATAGCATCGAGTGGATCTTGCTGCTGGTGACCTTGCTGGTCATGCGGCCCTTGCTGCGAGGGGCCGACCCGGCACCCAAATCAACCCTTTTTTAACCCAAGGAAGACACCATGGAAGTCAAACACGTCATCATCCTCATGTTCGTGGTCTTTCTCTTGTTCATGCTGGCCAACTGGTTCAACCGACGCCGCTGATCGACTGACCCCGTTT
>JBEBAJ010000114.1:0-7890 GCA_041158965.1 Pseudomonadota bacterium
TCAGCACCCGGTCGTCGGGATGCAGGCCCTGCACGGCAATGGCGGCGCGGGCGTTGGCCAGCATTTGGCCCTGGGTATGTACCGCCCCTTTGGGGTGCCCCGTGGTGCCGGAGGTGTAGACCAAGAGCACCGGGTCATGGGTGCGGTCCACAGGGGGGCCACGCCAGGGTGTGGCTGGGGCCACTGGCAGGGCTTGTGGCGACTGTGTCAGCAGATGGCAGGGTAATTGGGCCTGACGGGCCAGGGCTTGTGCGGTCTCGAAATGGGTCTCGTCGGCCAGCAGGCAGCGCGGTTGGCAGTCTTCGAGCACCTGTCGCCATTCGGCCATGGCCAGCCGGAAGTTGAGGGGCACCCAGATGGCGCCCAGATCGGCCAAAGCGAGCAAGGCCACGCCTTGCATGGGATGCCCCAGACTGAGTGCGGCGACCCGATCGCCCGGCCTCACCCCCCAGGCCAGAAGTTGTTCCCGGAAAGCACTGATTTGGTGCGCCATATCGATGTATCGATGAAACTGCCCCTGAAACACGCAGGCGACACGGTCAGGCGCCCTTTGAACGGCGGCCAGAAACGATGGATACAAACCGACGGCGCCAGGCTGAGGCACAATGTTTATGAGTGACATCATCTCGTCATAGCATAGCCCAGGTCATGCTGACCGGGCGTTGGAGCAGTGCGCATGGATTCTTTGCTGATCATCGAGGACGATCAACGTTTGGCTGGCATGGTCAGCGAATACTTGACGCAGTCGGGGTATGAGGTATCTCATGCGGCCACCGCCGGCGATGGCATGGTGAAGCTGAACAAGACTTCTGCCACCGACCTGGTGATACTGGATGTGATGTTGCCAGACTCGGATGGCCTGGAGGTTTGCCGCCGAATCCGCTCGCTGGAGGGGCCCAAGGGCCTGACACCGATACTGATGCTGACGGCCAAGGGGGATCCGATGGACCGCATTGTGGGCCTGGAGGTCGGTGCCGATGACTATATGGCCAAGCCGTTTGAGCCGCGCGAACTGCTGGCCCGGGTGCGGGCGATTTTGCGCCGCCAGGCTTTGTTGTCGCGCAATGTGGTGCCGACCTCGGAAGCGTTGCGGTTTGGGGCGCTGGAGATAGACCGCGACAGCCGCACGGTGCGGGTGGATGGTCAGGCTGCCGAATTGACGTCGTACCAGTTTGACCTTTTGCTGGCGCTGGCCGAACGGGCCGGGCGGGTGCTTTCGCGGGAGCAGATCATCGAGGTGGTGCGTGGGCGCGAGATGGAGGCGTATGACCGCTCGATCGATGTGCACATAGGCCGCATACGCGCCGTGATCGAGAAGGATGTGAAATCGCCCAAGCGCATCTTGACGGTGCGCGGGGTGGGCTATGTGTTCTCCAGGGTTCAAGACTGAACATCGTGGCGGTGCGCGCACAACCCATCCATGCCCGTCTGTGGCTGAAAATCTGGCTGTCCGTGGTGTTGGTCGTGGTCGCCACGACGCTGCTGGCGACTTTGGGTTCGCGCTACCTGAGTGAACCGCCGATCCGCGAAGTGGTGGCGCGCAATGCCCTGGGCACCGTGGTGGGCCATGGGCAGGCCCTTTTGTTGCCGCCCGACGGCCTGCCCGAGGGCGAGCGCAAACCCAGCCCCGGCATGGAGGGCATGACATTGGGCTTGTACGGGCCGGGGCCCGAATTTTTATTGACAATGGAAGACGGCGAATGGCTGCATGTGCACATACCGCGGCCTGCGCGTACTTTTTGGTCTTTGCCCAACGGCCTGCTGTGGACGCTGTTGCTGATGGCCATTGCAGTGGCCCTGGGCAGCTACCCGATCATTCGCCACCTGACCATGCGGCTGGAGCAGCTGGAGCGCACAGTGACGCGTTGGGGCCAGGGCGATTTGTCCACCCGCATTGCGGTGCAAGGCAGCGACGAGGTGGCGTCGCTGGCCCGGCGCTTTAACCAGGCTGCCGAAAAGATGGAAGGCTTGATGCTGTCGCACAAAAATCTGCTGGCCAATGCGTCGCACGAGTTGCGCACGCCCATCACCCGTTTGCGCATGGCGCTGGAGTTGCAGTCGACGCGCCCGGTGGATGCGATGCGCGGGGAGATGCAGCGCGATTTGGAAGAGCTGGATCAATTGGTCGAAGAGGTGTTGCTGGCCAGCCGCCTGGACCGGGTGTCGGCGGGGATGCAGCCGGGCATGGAACCGGTGGACCTGGCCGGTTTGGCCAGCGAAGAGTGCAGCCGCTACGACGTGCATCTGGACATGCAAGACGCCTTGACGCTGAAGGTGCATGGCGTGGACCTGCTGCTGCGGCGCATGTTGCGCAATTTGCTGGACAACGCCATGCGACATGGCCGATCGGGGACAGGGGTGGAGATGACACTGAGGCCCAGCACCGAAGGGCAGATGCGCATAGAAGTGCTGGACCATGGGCCGGGTGTGCCCGAAGGGCTGGAAGAAAAAATCTTTGAGCCTTTTTACCGGGTGCCCGGCAAGACCGAGTGGCAAGGCGGCACGGGCCTGGGCCTGACGCTGGTGCGCTCGATCGCGCGCCACCATGGCGGAGAGGTGCGCTGTGTCAACCGGGCCACCGGCGGTGCCTGCTTTGTGATTGATCTGCCCCTGGCCAGCTGAACTGGGCCGGCTGAATTGGGCCAGCCATGGCGCTGGCAACAAGGCACAATGGACGCATGACACGATGGATGGATGACTTGGGGCTGAAGGCCCCCATTTGGCAAGCCCCCATGGCGGGTTCGCAGCATCATGCGCTGGCGGCAGCGGTGAGTCAGGCGCATGGGCTGGGGGCCTTGCCGGCAGCCATGCTGACGCCCGATGTGCTGCGCGAGCACATGGCGGCGGTGCGCGCCCAAACCGATCGGCCCTTTCAGGTGAACTTTTTTTGCCACGAGCCCCCGGCCGCTGATGCCCGGGCACTGGCGGCTTGGTCACAAGCCCTGAGGCCGTACTACCGCGAATGGGGGCTGGACGAGAAGGCGGTGCCGCAAGGCGCGGGCCGCACGCCCTTTGGCGATGAGATGGCCGATGTGCTTGAAGCGCACCCGCCTGCGGTGGTGAGTTTTCATTTCGGGCTGCCGTCGGCCCATTTGCTGGCACGCGTCAAAGCCATGGGATGCCGGGTGGTGTCTTCGGCGACCACGGTGGCCGAGGCGCTGTGGCTGGAGCAGCACGGGGTCGATGGGATTGTGGCCCAAGGGCTGGAGGCCGGTGGGCACCGGGGCATGTTTTTGAGCGACGACCTGTCCAACCAGCAAGGGTTGATGGCGCTGTTGCCCCAGGTGGTCGCGGCGGTGAAGGTGCCGGTGATTGCCGCTGGGGGTATTGCCACCGGGGCTGGCGTGCGGGCCGCGCGGGCGCTGGGTGCCTCAGCGGTGCAGGTGGGCACGGCGTATTTGCTGACACCGGAGGCCACGACCTCAAAGGTGCACAGAGCCGCCTTGGCGCAGGCCCGCGGGGAACAGACGGCGCTGACGCGTCTCTTTAGTGGCCGCCCTGCCCGCGGTTTGATGAACCGGCTGATGCGCGAGTTGGGCCCCATGAGCGATGTGGCGCCGGCATTTCCGCTGGCCACAGCGGGGTTGGCCCCGCTGCGTGCCGCTGCCGAGGCACAAGGCTCGGGGGACTTCAGTCCGCTGTGGGCGGGACAGCATGTCAGTGCCGCGCGCGCGGTGAAGGCCGCCGAGATCACTGCCGAATTGGCCCGCGCCTGGCATGCGGAGGACTGATGGCGAAAGAAAAAACCCTGTTCAGCTGTACCGAGTGCGGCGACAGCAGCCCGAAGTGGTTGGGCAAGTGCCCGGGCTGCGGGGCCTGGAACACCCTGATCGAGTCGGCCCCGGCATCGAGCGGACAAAACCGCTATAGCCAGCGGGTGTCGCTGGCCCCGGCATCGGCGGTGGCGACGCTGGCCGACATGGAGGCGCAGGATGTGGCGCGCACGCCCACCGGGCAGGAAGAGTTGGACCGGGTGTTGGGCGGCGGCCTGGTGGCCGGTGGCGTGGTGCTGATCGGCGGCGACCCCGGCATAGGCAAATCCACCCTGCTCTTGCAGGCCATGGACGGTTTGCAGCGCAGCGGCATGGCCACGCTGTATGTGACGGGCGAGGAGTCGGGCGCACAGGTGGCGCTGCGTTCGCGCCGCTTGGGGCTGGACCACAGCCAGGTGCAGGTGCTGGCCGAAACGCAGCTGGAAAAGATTTTGGCCACGGTTGAAAAGTTGGCCCCGGCGGTGGTGGTGATCGACTCGATCCAGACGGTTTACTCTGACGCACTGACCAGTGCCCCGGGTTCGGTGGCGCAGGTGCGTGAATGCGCCGCCCACCTGACCCGCATGGCCAAACTGAGCGGTGTGGCCACTGTGCTGGTGGGGCATGTGACCAAAGAGGGGGCACTGGCCGGGCCGCGCGTGTTGGAGCATATGGTCGATACGGTGCTGTACTTTGAAGGCGACACGCATTCGAGCTACCGCTTGGTGCGGGCGATCAAAAACCGCTTTGGCGCAGTCAACGAGATTGGCGTGTTTGCCATGACCGAAAAAGGCTTGCGTGGGGTCAGCAACCCGAGCGCCATTTTTTTGAGCCAGCACCCGCAACCAGTGCCGGGCAGTTGCGTGCTGGTGACACTGGAGGGCACGCGCCCCATGCTGGTGGAAATACAGGCGCTGGTGGACAGCGGCGGGCCGAGCCCGCGCCGCTTGAGCGTGGGCTTGGATCGCGACCGGCTGGCGATGCTGCTGGCGGTGTTGCACCGGCACGCCGGGGTGGCCTGTATGGATCAGGATGTGTTTGTGAATGCGGTGGGCGGGCTGCGAATCGGTGAACCTGCCGCCGATCTGGCGGTGCTGATGGCAATACAAAGCAGTTTGCGCGCCAAGCCCTTGCCACGCGGGTTTTTGGCGTTTGGCGAAGTGGGGTTGGCGGGCGAGGTGCGGCCTGCGCCGCGCGGCCAGGAGCGGCTTCGCGAGGCCGCCAAGCTGGGGTTCACTGAGGCGCTGATTCCGCGCGCCAATGCGCCCAAAAAGCCGATTGAGGGCTTGCGGGTGCATGCGATTGAGCGGGTTGATGAAGCGCTGGAGGTGCTGCGACAGTGGCAATAGTTACATTCAGATTTTTGATACAAATGGTTTCTTTTGTGTTAGATTTTAATAATGAAAATCAAACCTTTGTATCAACTTCGGCTGATTACCTCTGCGGCCATGGTGGGCTGTGTGGTCGCGGGCTCTTTGTTGGGCTGGCTGGACCTGCCGTTTGACCCCCGAATCGGGGGGGTCACCTTAGGGGCGGTTTGGGCCACCCTCAAACTGCGGGTTCTCTGCTAAAAGCTCGGTCTATCATGACCCATGAATTGATCGATGGTCATTGGATTGACATTTGCTCGGTTTTTACTGGTTTTGGGTTTGTCGCATATCAACGTTTTAAGCTTCATAAAGGCAAACCCGAAAAGATGTATCCAATGATGTCCAGAAAAACGGGCATGGTGTTTAGCAGTGGGGTCGCCATCTTCCCATTGCTGGTGATGGTTGCTTCGGCTATTTCAAGTCAGATTTTGATGGCGCTGATCGAGTCGAGCAAGATGACCCTTGCAGTGGCTGGGGTGTGCGGGACTTTGGCGATTTTGGAAGAAGAAGTCTAGGGAAGCTCATGGCTGTTTGGGGTGTCCGGCTGCGGCCGGGTGAGCTCCCAGTGCGCCAGCCGCCCTTCCCTGAACTCGCAGCGCACCACCGACTGGGTGCCGTCGGTCCAGGTGTAAATCTCGGGTTGGGTGTCTTTTTCGCTTTCTAGCTGACCCAGGCTGCGGGTGAGCGCGATGACGTGCATCAGCGGCACATTGGGCTTGAGTTTGGCGTTGAGCATGACGGCACTGTCGACAAAGCCGATGGGGCGGTTGGCGGCGCGCTTGAGCAGGGTCACCAGGCGATAGAAATGCAGCAAGATCCACATCACCCCGCCGGTGATGACAAAGATCACCCCGGGCCAGGCATAGGCGTGGTAGGCCCAACCCAGTAAAAACAAGACCAACAGGGGGACGAGGAGCGGACGCCAATTCATGGCGCGGATTGTAAGTGGCGAGTGTGGGCTGAACCGACAGAGGCCCTACAATGGATGGTCGTAGAAAGGAAAGTTGACATGAGTGCTATAGCCCCCTCGATGGCCGATCGCGACGGCAAGATTTGGATGGACGGCCAGCTGGTCGATTGGCGCGATGCCAAGATCCATGTGCTGACCCACACCCTGCACTATGGATGCGGCGTCTTTGAGGGCGTGCGAGCCTACAACACCGTGCAAGGCACCAGCATTTTCCGGCTGCATGAGCACACACAGCGCTTTTTCAATAGCGCCAAGATTCTGCGCATGAAGCTGCCTTTCACCCAGGAGCAGGTCAGTGATGCCCAGCGTCTGGTGGTGCGGGAGAACAAACTGGAGAGCTGTTACCTGCGCCCCCTGGCCTGGATCGGCTCGCAAAAGTTGGGGGTGAGCCCGAAGGGCAACACCATCCATGTGATGATCGCCGCCTGGCCCTGGGGCGCTTATTTGGGTGAAGAGGGTCTGGCCAAGGGCATACGGGTGAAGACCTCTAGCTACACCCGCCACCATGTCAACATCACCATGACGCAGGCCAAGGCGGTGAGCAATTACACCAACTCGATTCTGGCCAATATGGAAGCCACCGATGAGGGTTATGACGAGGCCCTGCTGCTGGACTCGCAAGGCTTTGTGTCTGAAGGCGCGGGCGAGAACGTGTTTGTGGTCAAGGATGGGGTGATCTATACCCCCGATCTGTCGGCGGGCGCGCTCAATGGCATTACGCGCAACACGGTGCTGCAGATTGCCAAAGACCTGGGCATTGAGGTGGTGCAAAAGCGGATCACCCGCGACGAGATTTATATCTCTGACGAGTTGTTCTTCACGGGCACCGCCGCCGAAGTGACCCCGATCCGCGAGCTTGACCGGGTCGAAATCGGTGCCGGTTCGCGCGGCCCGATCACCGAAAAAATCCAGTCTGCGTTTTTTGACATCGTCAATGGCCGCAACCCCAAATACGGTCATTGGCTGACCAAGGTTTGAGCAAGGGGTGAGTGATGAGTGCCTCTAAAGTCGAACTCGAAGCCAAAGAACTCAACGGCCACGGGGGGGTGTTTTGCCCCAACCCCAAGGCGGGCATGGCGCTGTGGAACGGCCACCCCAAAGTCTTTCTGGATGTGGCCAAGAACGGCTCGGCCAAGTGCCCCTACTGTGGCACTGAGTACGCGCTGAAGGCTGGCGAACACGTCCACGGCCACCACTGAGGGGCGGGTGCCCAAGGCATGAATAGCCTGGTCATCGCCCCGCAATGGATCGGCGATGCGGTCATGTCTGAGCCGCTGATGCGTGCGCTCAGTGCAAGGCGAGAGCGACTGACCGTGCTGGCCTTGCCCTGGGTGGCCCCGGTGTATCGGGCCATGCCGCAAGTGGCCGAGGTGTTGGAAGCCCCGTTCAGACACGGCGGCTTGCAATGGAGCGAACGGCGCGCCATGGCCGCCACGCTCAAAGGCCGCTTTGAAGCCGCCTATGTGCTGCCCAACTCGCTGAAAAGTGCTTTGTTGCCCTGGATGGCGGGCATCCCGCGGCGTGTGGGCCGCTTGGGTGAGTCGCGCTATGGCCTGATCAACCAGCGCCTGCCCAACCCGCCACGGGGCGAGCGCCCGCCGATGGTGGATTTTTATTTGGCGCTGGCCGCTGGACAAGACGCTGTGGCCGCGCACGCGGCCCCCCTGAGCCAAACCGAGCCACAGATGCAGATTGAGGCACAGGTGGCGCAGGCGGTGATGCAAGCGCATGGCCTGGCCAGCGGCGGGTACGGGGTGTTTGCCCCCGGGGCCGAGTTCGGGCCCGCCAAGCGCTGGCC
>JBEBAJ010000115.1:0-7881 GCA_041158965.1 Pseudomonadota bacterium
CATGTCAAGGCCGGGGAATTGATTCCCACGCGGCTACTGAGCCCGCTGGAGATTGAACAGACTTTAAAGCAACGAGCCGTCATCAGCGGCATGAATGGAAAAGAGCATGAGCAAACCAATTCGTAACATCGCGATCATCGCCCACGTCGACCACGGTAAAACCACCATGGTCGACCAATTGCTGCGCCAGTCGGGCACTTTTGCCGCCCATGAAAAGGTCGAAGACACCGTCATGGACAACAACGACATCGAGCGCGAGCGTGGCATCACCATTCTGGCCAAGAATTGTGCGGTCAGCTGGAAGGGGACCCACATCAACATCGTTGATACTCCGGGACACGCTGACTTTGGCGGCGAAGTCGAGCGAGCGCTCTCCATGGTCGACGGCGTGCTGCTTCTCATCGACGCCCAGGAAGGGCCCATGCCTCAAACCCGTTTTGTCACCAAAAAGGCCTTGGCCTTGGGCCTCAAGCCCATTTTGGTGGTCAACAAGGTCGACAAACCTGGCGCCAATTGCGACAAAGTGATCAACGCCGCTTTTGATCTCTTCGATAAGCTCGGGGCCAACGACGAGCAGCTGGATTTTCCTGTGGTCTATGCCTCGGGCATCAACGGTTGGTCATCCCACCAAGAGGGTGTCGCAGGTGAGCAATGGGGCCCTGATATGTCGGCTCTGTTCGAGACCATTCTGGAGCATGTGCCGGCCCACGAGGGCGATGCGCAGGCCCCCTTGCAGTTGCAAATTTCAGCGCTCGACTACTCCACCTTTGTGGGGCGCATCGGGGTCGGACGCATCAATGCGGGCACCCTGCGCGCTGGCATGGACGTGCTGGTCATGGAGGGGCCGGATGGCCAATCGATCAAAGGCCGCGTCAACCAGGTGCATAAATTCGAGGGACTTGACAGGGTGCAAGCCGACAGCGCCGGCCCTGGCGACATCGTGTTGATCAACGGCATCGCCGATCTGGGCATCGGGGTGACAGTCACCGATCCCAACAACCCGCAGCCCCTGCCGATGCTCAAGATCGATGAGCCTACCCTGACCATGAACTTTTGCGTCAACACCTCGCCCTTGGCCGGACGTGAAGGCAAGTTTGTGACCAGCCGCCAGATCTGGGACCGCTTGCAAAAAGAATTGCAATCGAACGTGGCCCTGCGGGTGCGCGAAACCGACGAAGACGGCATTTTTGAAGTCTCGGGCCGGGGCGAGTTGCACCTGACGATTTTGCTGGAAAACATGCGCCGAGAAGGTTATGAGCTTGCCGTCTCCAAGCCTCGTGTGGTGTTCAAGGACATCAACGGCGAGCGTTGCGAGCCCATCGAGATGGTGACCTGCGACATCGAAGAACAACACCAGGGCGGCGTCATGCAAGCCCTGGGCGAGCGCAAGGGCGAATTGGTCAACATGGAGCCCGATGGCCGGGGCCGGGTGCGCCTCGAATACCGCATTCCGGCGCGCGGCCTGATCGGCTTTTCCAATGAATTCCTCAACCTGACCCGAGGCAGCGGTCTGATCTCCAACATCTTTGACAGCTACGAGGCGCACAAGGGCGACATCGGCGGACGAAAGAATGGTGTGCTCATCTCGATGGACGACGGTGAAATCTTCACCTATGCGCTGGGCAAACTCGACGATCGGGGCCGCATGTTCGTCAAGGCGGGTGATCCGGTCTATGAGGGCATGATCGTGGGCATCCATAACCGCGACAACGATCTGGTCGTCAACGCCACCCGCACCAAACAGTTGACCAACTTCCGTGTCAGTGGCAAGGAAGACGCCATCAAGGTCACGCCCCCGATTGATCTCTCGCTGGAGTACGGGGTCGAGTTCATCGAGGACGATGAACTGGTCGAGATCACGCCCAAAAGCATCCGCTTGCGCAAGCGTCACCTCAAAGAGCACGAGCGCAAGCGCGCCAGCCGGGAAGCCTGATTCTGCAATCGGTACCGGGGTGGACCGATCAGCGACGCTGGCGGGCAAATAGGCCGGCGGTGCGCTTGCCCTGGGCGTTGAAGCGTTCGCGCCTGGCCACCTTGGGGTCCACTTTCAGCGGTCGGGTCAGCTCGATGCGGTCGCCCTCTTGCAAAATGGTTTGTGTCTGGGCCGCCCGGCCCCATACAGACAGTTGCAAGTCGGTCAAAAGGGTGTCGCTGACCTTCTCACGCCAGGGCACCTGCGACAGCACCGTGCCCACATCGCTGCTTTCGGGCACCTGTGCCGACCACTCCAGCACTTGGCGGGGTCCCAGGGCCAGGGCCACGGTGATGTGCATCAGGCGTAAACCTGTTCAGCGCGTTTCACAAAAGCGTCAACCAGGGTCGATGCAATGCGGTCAAAGATCGGGCCGACCAGAGTGCCAAAAACACTCTCAAAGCTGTAGTTCAGCGTCAACTCGACCTTGCAGGCGCGTTGTCCCTCACCCAGGGGGATGAAGTCCCAGGTGCCTTCCAAATGCTTGAAAGGGCCATTGATCAGGGTCAGCTTGACTTGGCGGCTGGGAATATGGGTGTTGCGGGTGGTGAAGCTTTTGTGAAAACCGCTCAAGGCCATGCCGATTTCGGCCACCATTCCATCTGCGGTGGTTTCAATCACTGCAGAGCGGTCGCACCACGGCAAGAACTGCGGGTAGCTGGGCACATCGGTCACCAAACGAAACATTTCGTCGGCGCTGAACCAGATCAAAACAGACTTGTGAATGGTTTTCATAGAATGATGGGTCTGACAGGCAGACCCAAGCATGAATTTTAACGAGGACTGCCTCCATTTTTCCGGGAAACCATGGCCACCATCAAGAAAACCCCGCCCGCGCGCATCGCCGACAACAAAAAGGCGGCCTACAACTATTTCTTCGAGGAAAAGTACGAGGCCGGCATGGTCTTGCAAGGCTGGGAGGTCAAAGCCATCCGCGAGGGCAAAGTGCAACTCACCGATGGCTATGTGGTGATCCGTGACGGTGAGCTGTATTTGATCGGCTGCCAGATCAACCCGCTCAAGACCGCCTCGACCCACATCAGCCCCGATTCGGTGCGCACCCGCAAGCTGCTCATGCACAAAGACGAGATCAAGCGACTCATTGGCAAGGTCGAGCAAAAGGGTTACACCCTGGTGCCGCTCAATCTGCACTGGAAGACGGGCAAGGTCAAATGCGAAATCGCATTGGCCAGGGGCAAGGCCGAGCACGACAAGCGCGACACCATCAAAGATCGGGAGGGCAAACGCGAAGTCGAGCGGGCCCTCAAGTCGCGTCACCGCTGAGTTGAACGGCGCCAACCCCACCATTCGTTGCCGGCCAGGGCCAACAGCACCAAGGCGCCGCCACCCAGCACCCTTGTTCCGGGGGCCTCTGAGGCCCAAAGCCATGCCAGGGTGATGCCAAAGATCACCTCCAACAAGGCCAGCAGCGACACTTCAGCGGCATGCAGCACCCGTGCGCACCACACGGCCATGACGCAGGGCAGGGCCAGCTGAAACACCCCCAAAAATGCGAGCCAGCCCACATCGGTGGCCGAGCCTTGCAGGGGCCACGCTAGCGGCAGGGTCAGCAGGCAAGAAAGCAGGGCGCCAATCATCACTGCCGGGGCCAGGTCGAGATTCAGGCCCTTTTGCTGGGCCCTTTGCACGACGGTCCAGTTGATCGATGCCGCCACCGGCACACCCAGCGCCACCGACATGCCGACCAGTACCCCTTCGCCGCCCCATTGGTCCGAAAACATCCAGCCGATGCCCAGACCGGCCAAGGTGATCGCCACCCAGGTGCGCCCCGGCAGTGGGTGTCGGGTGACCACCCGTGACACCAGAGCGGTGAACAAAGGCCCCAGGGCCAGTGTGATCAGCACATTGGCCACGCTGGTCAGGGTCAGGGCAATCATGAATGCAGTAAACATCACCGACCAGCACAGGCCCGATAGCCAAAGCACCGGCCCGGCGCGGCGCAAATCGCGCCAAAATGTGCGCCCCGAGATCATGGGCAGCACCAAGGCCAGCGTGATCAGGGTAAAGAGGCTGCGCCAAAAGGTGATCTCGAACGAGGCGGCAGAATCCAGCTGACGGGTGACCACCCCTGCCGTCGCCCACAGGGCGGCATTGATGACCATCAAGGCGACAGCTTGGGCATGACTCAAAGGCTTCATGGCCCGAGTGTATAGCGTGTATACAGCCATGCGGTTCGACTTGCGTATGATGCTGATTTTGGAGCCTTCTCATGCGACTTCTCGGCAAAGCGCTCACCTTCGACGATGTCTTGCTGGTGCCTGCCTTCTCCCAAGTCCTTCCCAAGGACACCTCCCTCTCGACCCGATTTTCCCGCCACATTGAACTGAACCTGCCCCTGGTGTCGGCTGCCATGGACACGGTGACTGAGGCCAGATTGGCAATTGCCATCGCCCAGGAGGGTGGCATCGGCATCATCCATAAAAACCTGACGGCACAGGACCAGGCGGCCCAGGTGGCCAAAGTCAAGCGCTATGAGAGCGGAGTGTTGCGTGACCCGGTCGTCATCACCCCACAGCACACCGTGCGCCAAGTGATGGCCTTGTCCGAACAATTGGGGGTATCGGGTTTCCCGGTGGTCGATGGTGGCCAGGTGGTGGGCATCGTCACCGGGCGCGATTTGCGCTTTGAAACCCGCTATGATGTGGCGGTCAGCGAGATCATGACCCCGCGCGAGCGCCTCATCACCGTGCCCGAGGGCACCACCCCTGAACAGGCCAAGGCCCTGCTCAACAAACACAAGCTGGAACGCTTGCTGGTCATCGACGACGATTTTGTGCTTCGCGGACTGATCACCGTCAAAGACATCACCAAGCAAACCTCCTTTCCTCTGGCGGCCCGCGATGCGTCGGGCCGACTGCGGGTCGGGGCTGCGGTCGGTGTGGGTGAGGGCACCGAAGAACGGGTCGAGGCACTGGTCAAAGCCGGGGTCGATGCCATCGTGGTCGATACCGCGCACGGTCATTCCAAGGGGGTCATCGAGCGCGTGCGCTGGGTCAAGCAGCACTACCCCCAGATTGACGTGGTGGGTGGCAACATTGCCACTGGCGCAGCGGCTTTGGCGCTGGCCGAGGCCGGGGCCGATGCGGTCAAGGTGGGCATCGGGCCTGGCTCCATCTGCACCACCCGCATTGTGGCTGGGGTTGGCGTGCCCCAAATCACAGCCATCGACAATGTCGCCACGGCCCTGCGCGGCAGCGGAATTCCCCTGATCGCCGACGGCGGCATCCGCTATAGCGGCGACATCGCCAAGGCCATCGCCGCTGGTGCCTCCACCGTCATGATGGGCGGCATGTTTGCCGGGACCGAAGAAGCCCCCGGTGAGGTCATTCTGTACCAGGGTCGCAGCTATAAGAGCTACCGGGGCATGGGCTCTATCGGGGCCATGCAGCAGGGCAGCGCCGACCGCTACTTCCAGGAATCGAGCACCGGCAACCCCAACGCCGACAAACTGGTGCCTGAGGGCATCGAAGGCCGTGTGCCCTACAAAGGCTCAATGGTCAGCATCGTCTACCAAATGGCCGGTGGCGTGCGCGCCAGCATGGGCTATTGCGGCTGCGCCAGCATCGATGAGATGAAAAACAAAGCCGAATTTGTCGAAATCACGGCGGCGGGCATCCGCGAAAGCCATGTCCACGATGTGCAAATCACCAAAGAAGCGCCCAATTACCGCGCCGATTAAGCTCAAAAAATCGGGGGCAGGGGCTGACGCTGGCTTAAAATCGCTTTTTAAGCCGATATGCCATGCAGCACGACAAGATCCTCATTCTCGACTTCGGTTCTCAAGTCACCCAACTGATTGCCCGGCGCGTTCGCGAAGCCCATGTGTATTGCGAGGTTCATCCTTGCGATGTGAGCGATGAGTGGGTGCGCCAATATGCCTCTGACGGCAAATTGCGTGGCGTGATTTTGTCGGGCAGCCATGCCAGCGTCTACGAAGACAGCACCGACCGTGCCCCCCAGCAGGTGTTTGAGCTGGGCGTGCCTGTGTTGGGCATCTGCTACGGCATGCAAACCATGGCCCAGCAACTGGGCGGCAAGGTCGAGAGCGGTCACACCCGTGAGTTTGGATATGCCGAAGTGCGTGCCCATGGCCATACCCCCTTGCTCAAAGACATTGCCGACTTCCATACCCCCGAAGGCCACGGCATGCTCAAAGTCTGGATGAGCCACGGTGACAAAGTGACCGAGATGCCCTCCGGCTTCAAGCTCATGGCCAGCACCCCCAGCTGCCCCATCGCCGGCATGGCCGATGTCGATCGTCATTTCTACGCGGTGCAGTTTCACCCCGAAGTCACTCACACGATTCAGGGCAAGGCCATGCTGGAGCGCTTCGTGCTCGAGATCTGCGCGGCCAGCCCAGACTGGATCATGCGTGACCACATTGCCGAAGCGGTCGAGAAAATCCGCCAGCAAGTGGGCGATGAAGAAGTGATTCTGGGCCTGTCGGGCGGGGTCGATTCCTCGGTGGCGGCAGCCCTCATCCATCGCGCCATCGGTGACAAACTGACCTGTGTGTTTGTCGATCATGGTCTTTTGCGCCTGAACGAGGGCGACATGGTCATGGACATGTTCGCAGGCAAACTGCACGCCCGTGTCATCCGTGTTGACGCCAGCGATTTGTTTTTGGGGCAGCTCGCAGGGGTGGAAGACCCCGAGAAAAAACGCAAAATCATCGGTGGTTTGTTCGTTGATGTCTTCAAGGCCGAGGCCGCCAAACTCAAAGCCGGCAGCGGTGGTCAGGCATCGGGTGTTGACGGCCGACCGGCCGTCAAAGGCGCCACATTTTTGGCTCAGGGCACCATTTACCCCGATGTCATCGAGTCGGGTGGGGCCAAGAGCAAAAAGGCCGTCACCATCAAAAGCCACCACAATGTGGGCGGCTTGCCCGAGCAATTGGGCTTGAAACTCCTTGAGCCCCTGCGTGACCTCTTCAAAGACGAGGTGCGCGAGTTGGGCGTGGCCTTGGGCCTGCCGCGCGAGATGGTTTACCGCCATCCCTTTCCCGGCCCTGGCTTGGGTGTGCGGATTTTGGGTCAGGTCAAAAAAGAATATGCCGACTTGCTTCGACGCGCCGATGCCATCTTCATCGAAGAGCTGCAATCGACCGTCGAACCCCACTCTGGTAAAAGCTGGTATGAGCTGACCAGTCAGGCTTTCACAGTCTTTTTGCCGGTCAAAAGCGTGGGCGTCATGGGCGATGGCCGCACTTACGACTACGTCGTGGCCTTGCGTGCCGTTCAGACCAGCGACTTCATGACCGCAGACTGGGCCGAGTTGCCTTACGCCTTGCTCAAAAAAGTCAGCAGTCGCATCATCAACGAGGTGCGTGGCATCAACCGCGTGACCTACGATGTGTCTAGCAAACCCCCCGCCACGATTGAGTGGGAATAGAACCAAGCCTATCTTATTCATTCTTCTGTGTGACAGCTTGGGCTTGATGGGTCATGGTGAGCGGGTTATAACCCTATCACTCAATCAATGCGACTCAATCGAGGAGGCTCTGACATGACCGGTTGGAAACAAGCATGTGTGGCTTTGGCCTCCTGGATAGGGGCCTCGTTTTGTATAGCCCAAGATTTTCCTAGTCAAACCATTCGTTTGGTGGTGCCATTTCCCGTTGGCGGGCCAGCCGACAGCATCGCTCGCTTCATGGGGCAAGCCATGACCGATGCCCTCAAGCAACCAGTCGTGATCGACAACAAACCCGGCGCAGGCGGCGTGATCGGTTTAGACATCGTGGCCAAGGCCAGGCCCGACGGTCACACCTTGGGCATTGGGTCGATTGCCAACATGGGCATCAATGTGAGTTTGATGCAAAAAATGCCATATGACGCACGCAAGGACTTGACCGCCATCACCAACGGCGGGGTGACCACCGGGGTGATTTT
>JBEBAJ010000116.1:0-7797 GCA_041158965.1 Pseudomonadota bacterium
ACCTTCGACATCTGGATGGTGGCCATGTTTGGTTTGGTGGGCTATGTCTTCATCTTGCTGGGGTGTGAGCCTGCGCCCTTGCTGCTCGGATTCATCCTGGGCCCGATGATGGAAGAAAACCTGCGCCGTGCCCTGCTATTGTCGCGGGGTGACTGGACGGTGTTTGCGACTCGGCCTTTGTCGGCTGGATTGTTGGCAGCGGCCTTGTTGCTGATCATCATTGTGCTTTTGCCATCGGTGAAGAAAAAACGCGAAGAGACCTTCGTCGAAGAATAAGCTCGCATTCGGCTTCTTTTGAACGGGCTGGCCGTAACGCCAGTCCGTTTCTATTTGGGGCCCCTCATTCGGGTAGTTCTGGTCGGGTATTTCTGGGGTGCGACAATGAGGCTTTGAAAGAGCTTGCCCAACACTGCGCCAGGGGTGTGGTGGTCGAAGCATGGCATCTTTCGCCTACTGGATTGGAGAGATTGAATTGAACTGGTTTAGGAAGCTCTGCAAAACCCGCCGCGTGCAAGTGGCGGCGCTCAATATCGGTGTGCCATGCAATGCGGGTCTCTCAGCAGGAAACGGCATAGGTCTGCATGAAACCCAAGGCGGTCGGGCACCCGGAATTGCGGTGTCGCGAGGCATGGGGTTTTGCAGAGATTCCTTGCGGTCTTTCAACCGCACAAGGGCCGTCCTGGTCTTGTTTTTCGGATTCTTGTGCACAGGCCTTTGGGCACAAACATATCCGGCCAAATCGATCCGCTTGGTGGTGCCGTTCCCGGCGGGCGGGGCGACCGATATATTGGCGCGCGCGGTCTCGCAAAAACTCTCTGAGCGGCTGGGTCAATCGGTGGTGGTGGACAACAAGCCAGGGGCCGGGGGGTCATTGGGCTCTGATCTGGCGGCCCGCGCCACCCCCGACGGCTATACCTTGCTGCTGGCCACGACCAGCACCCACACCATCGGCCCGGCGGTCAATCCTCGCCTGCCTTACGACGCTTTTGCCGATTTCACTGCGGTGGCGCATGTGGGCAATGCACCCAGCATCATGCTGGTGCCCAACAGCTCACCCGCGCAAAGCGTGAAGGAATGGATCGCCTACGCCAAAGCGCGCCCGGGTCAGCTGAATTACGCCTCCAGTGGCAACGGCACCATCGTGCAGCTGACTGCCGAGTTGTTCAAGGCCCAGGCTGGATTGTTCGTGGTGCACATCCCCTACAAAGGCACGGCATTGGCCATTCCCGATTTGGTCAGCGGCAAGATCGATGTGCTGTTCGATTCATTGCCCAGCGGCATGCCCCATGTGCGCGATGGCCGTTTGCGCGCCCTGGGTGTCACTTCGGCCAAACGCAGCCCGCTGGCCCCTGATCTGCCCGCCATCTCAGAGGTGTTGCCGGGCTATGAATCAAACACCTGGTTTGGCGTCTTTGGGCCCAAAGGCCTGCCTGCCGACATCGTGGCCCGCGTGAACCAGGCGGTCAACCAGACCGTGGCCGACCCAGAGGTTCGCGATAAATTGGCGCGGCTGGGCATAGAAGCCACAGGCGGTAGCCCAGCGGCCTTTCAGGCTTTGCTCAGGACCGAATACGACAAATGGCGCCGCATCATCGACGAGCGCAAGATCACCACCGACTAAACCTCGCGGCTCACCTGCTCCCGGTTCACTCAGTTGACAGCCGCTTTTTCACTGCCCCGACATAATCCAGCACCATGAAGTTCAACTACGCCAACCCTTATCCCATGGCCCGTTTGCCGGTATTTGCCCGCAACGCGGTGTCCACTTCTCACCCACTGGCCGCTCAGGCCGGTCTGCGCATGCTTTGGGCCGGTGGCAGTGCGGTCGATGCCGCCATTGCCGCAGCGGCCACCATCATGATCACAGAGCCGGTCAGCAACGGTCTGGGGTCTGACGCCTTTGCCATCTTGTGGGACGGCAAAGAGCTACAGGGCCTGAACGCTTCGGGCACCGCCCCGGCGGCATGGACCCCTGAATACTTCCAACGCAAATACGGCGACGGCTGTATGACCCCGCCCAAGCGTGGCATGGACTCGGTCACCGTGCCCGGTGCCATTGCCGGTTGGGTCGCATTGCACGAGCGTTACGGCAAATTGCCATTCGAGGACTTGCTGCAACCCGCCATAGAGGTGGCCGAACGGGGTTATCTGATGCCCATTGTCGTGCAGTCCAAGTGGCTGGCCGCGACCGAAGAGTTGCGCGTTCAGCCCGGTTTTACCGAGTCGTTTTTACCGTGGGGTCGGGCGCCCGAAGTGGGCGAACTGTTTCGTTTCCCGGCGGCGGCGCGTGCCTTGCGTGCCATTGCCCAAACCAAAGGCCAGGCCTTCTACCAGGGCGAAATGGCCCAGGCGCTGGAAAAATTCTCTGACGCCAACGGCGGCTCTCTGAAAGTGTCTGACCTGGCCGCTTACCGGCCCGAGTGGGTCAAACCGCTGGCCAAAGACTATCGGGGCTATACCTTGCATGAAATCCCGCCCAATGGGCAGGGCATCGCGGCCCAGATGGCGCTGGGCATCCTGAGCCACTTTGATTTGGCATCCATGCCTCTGGACGGCGCCCAGGCCGAGCACCTGAAGATCGAGGCCATGAAGCTGGCTTTTGCCGACACCTACCGCTATGTCGCGCAGCGCGATGCCATGGAAATCACGCCAGAGCAGATGCTGGACGATGCTTATCTGGCCAGCCGTGCCCGCCTGATTGACCCCAAGCGGGCGCAAGACTTCCAGGCCGGCAATCCGGTCAAGGGCGGCACCATTTATCTCACTGCCGCCGACGAGAGTGGCATGATGATCAGCTTCATACAGAGCAATTACATGGGCTTTGGATCGGGTTGCGTCGAGCCGACTTTCGGCATCAGCCTGCAAAACCGGGGCCACGGTTTTAGCGCTTCGCCCAAAGGGGCCAACCGTGCCAATCTGGTGGCACCGGGCAAACGCCCTTTCCACACCATCATTCCTGCGTTTTTGACGCAAAACGGTCAGCCTGTCATGAGTTTTGGCGTCATGGGCGGCAATATGCAGCCCCAAGGTCATATGCAGACGCTGGTGCGCATGATCGACCACGCGCAAAACCCGCAGACCGCTTGCGATGCGCCGCGCTGGCGCTTTAACGCAGGTCTGGAGATCAACGCCGAACCCACCATGCCCGCCGCCACTGTGCAGGGCCTGAAAGACTTGGGGCACCAGATCGCCGTCATCAATGACAGCTACCAGGACTTCGGTGCCGGTCAGTTCATCTGGCGCGCCGGTGACCCAGCGGTAGAGGGTTATGTGATCGCCAGCGATTCTCGTCGCGACGGCCTGGCCGCGGGCTTTTAAGCGGCCCGCCCCGCATGACCCCGCCACCGGCCAGCATCTTGCCCGCAGTGCATCGGGCCGGGCTGTGGCTGGCCGTGGCCGGGGCCATCGCTTTCAGCGGCAAGGCCATCATCGTCAAGCTGGCCTACCGCTACCCGGTCGATGCCGCCACGCTCATCATGTACCGCATGCTGTTTGCATTGCCGCTGTTTTTGCTGATGGCCTGGTGGGCCGAGCGTCAGCCCACGGCACGCGCCCAGCCCCTGAGCCGCAAGGATGTGCTGGGCATCGTCGGCCTGGGCTTCATGGGTTACTACCTGTCAAGCTACCTGGACTTTTTGGGCTTGCAGTATGTCAGCGCTGGCCTGGAGCGGCTGATCTTGTACCTCAACCCGACTTTGGTGTTGGTATTGGGCTGGCTGATCTATCGGCGTGCCGTCCAGACGCGCCGCATGCTCGCCATGGCCGTCAGCTATAGCGGTGTCTTGCTGGTGTTTGGCCACGAAGTGGTTTGGGCCGGTCAACAGGTGGCCTTGGGAGCTTTACTGGTTTTTTTGAGCGCCGTCACCTATGCCCTGTATCTGATTTACAGTGGAGAACTGGTCAAACGGCTGGGCTCGATGCGACTGGTGGGCTGGGCCAGTTCGGTGGCCTGTGTGTTTTGCATCGTTCAGTTTTTGTTGTTGCGACCGCTTGAGGCCGCAGTGGTGCCTGCTCCCGTGATCGGCTTGTCGGTACTCAACGCTGTGGTGTGCACTGTGGCCCCGGTGTTGCTGGTGATGATGGCGATTGAGCGCATAGGCCCCGGACTGACCGCGCAAACCGGCATGGTGGGCCCGATGTCTACCATCGCCATGGGCGTGCTGATTTTGGATGAACCCCTCAACGCCTGGATTGGCGTGGGCACCTTGCTGGTGCTGGGGGGCGTTTTCATGGTTTCTCGTCAAGGAGCAAAGTAAATGGATCTGGGCATCAAAGGCAAATGGGCGCTGGTTGGCGGCGCCAGCAAAGGGTTGGGTCTGGGTTGCGCCCGCGCACTGGCGCATGAGGGCGTCAACGTGGTCATGGTGGCGCGTGGCGCCGAGGCGCTGAACGCCAGCGCACAGGCCCTGCAAAAAGAGGTGGGGGCCCAGGCCAAGGTGCTGGCCGTGGCGGCTGACATCACCACCGAAGCGGGCCGCGAGGCCATCTGGTCGGTGGCCGGTGGCCCGGGCAAATCGTATGACATCGTTGTCACCAATGCCGGTGGTCCGCCCCCAGGCGATTTCCGTGACTGGGGCCGCGATCAGTGGATCAAGGCGGTTGATGCCAATATGCTGACCCCCATCGAACTGATCAAGGCCACGGTAGACGGCATGGCCGAGCGCGGCTTTGGCCGCATCATCAACATCACCTCGGGCGCAGTCAAGGCCCCCATCGATGTGCTGGGCCTCTCCAACGGCGCTCGCTCGGGTTTGACGGGTTTTGTGGCCGGTGTGGCACGTCAGACCCGACTGGCCTCGCGCAATGTCACCATCAACAACTTGCTGCCCGGTGCATTTGACACCGACCGCATCCGCACCACTTTGAAAGGCGCCGCAGAAAAAGCGGGCAAATCGGTGGAGGAAGTGGCTGAAATGCGCAAAAAAACCATCC
The DNA here is from genome assembly GCA_041158965.1 of Pseudomonadota bacterium. Classification (GTDB taxonomy): domain Bacteria; phylum Pseudomonadota; class Gammaproteobacteria; order Burkholderiales; family Burkholderiaceae_C; genus Limnohabitans. Next base: position 4,933 of record JBEBAJ010000116.1, read on the forward strand.
CGGCTCAACGCTTCGGCAATGCCGAAGAATTCGGCCAAACCTGCGCCTTTTTATGCAGCGCACACGCCAGTTACATCACCGGCCAGAACATCCTGACCGACGGCGGGGCATACCCGGGGACTTACTGAGTTTATTTTCGCGACGACACCACGATGCCGCCCACGATCAGCGCAAAAGCGATGGCGTGATACACCTTTGGGGTGTCGCCCAGCACCAGGCTGGACATGACGGCGGCAAACAGTGGCGTGAGGTTGGCAAAGAAGCCCGCCACGCCCGGCCCGACCCGCTGTACCCCCAAGCCCCAGAATCGATAGGCCAGCACGGCGGGCCCGATGGCGATGGCCAGGATGGCACCAGCCAGCGGCCACCCCCAGTCGATGCTGGCATCCAGATACACCCATTCCGCGCCTGCAAAAAGCCCTGACCAGACCAGGCCGTAGGCCAATTGGGCCATTAAAAACCCCGCCCAATCGCGTCGCAATTCAGCCGGGTCTTTAGGCAGGGCCAATAGCCAGCTGTACCAAGCCCAGCTGGCCGTGGCCAATATAACAAACAAATCTCCCACCACCCACTTCACTTGCAGCAGGTTGTGCCAATCGCCGCGACTGAGCACGGTCAGCACACCCAGAATCGACAATGCAGCCCCCAGCCATTGGCGTTTGCGCACCGACTGACCAAAGAAGAGGGCACCCAGGCCCAGCATGAACACCGGCGTGCTCGATGCCACCAGGGTGATGTTGATGGGGCTGGAGGTTTGCAACGCCAGATATTGAAAGCTGTTGTAAGTGCCTATTCCCAAAAAACCGATGAGGGCATATCGACGCCACAAGCCCCAGATGGGGCTGCTTCGCAACAACACCCGCCAAGCCAGCGGCAAAACAATCAGAAAGGCCGCGAACCAGCGCAGAAAATTCAGCGTGATCGGCGGGCACAGATCCTGGATGATGCGACCCAACACCACATTGCCCGCCCAGAAAAAAGGGGGCACCAGCAGCATGGCGATGGTTTGGGGTGTCAATTGCGGCACAGCAGTCATGGGCAAACTATACCCAGATCACCCCACTCAGGCATGTCGCTTGTGGCACCATAGCCGTTTGACAAAAACACGAAGGAGAATATCCATGACCCGCGCCGTTCGCATTGACCGCCATGGCGGTCCTGAAGAAATGAAAATCGTCGATGTCACCGTGGGTGAGCCCGGCCCCGGTGAAATCCGCATCCGCCACAAGGCGGTCGGCCTGAATTTCATTGACGTGTACCAACGCACCGGGCTCTACCCATTGCCCATGCCTGCATTCATGGGCAATGAGGCGTCGGGCATCGTCGAGGCCGTCGGCGCCGGGGTCACCCACCTCAAAGTCGGTGACCGTGCCGCATATGCCAGTCGCCCGCCCGGCGCTTATTGCGATGTGCGCGTCATGCCGGCGGCCACGGTGTGCAAGCTGCCCGATGTCATTTCGTTCGAAACCGGCGCAGCCATGATGCTCAAGGGCCTGACCGCCCAATATCTGCTCAAGCGCACCCTGCCACAAGGCGGGCTGCAGGCCGGGGACCACATCCTGTTTCATGCCGCTGCGGGCGGCGTAGGGCTGATTGCTTGCCAATGGGCCAAGGCACTGGGCTTGCAACTGATCGGTACTGCGGGCAGCGATGACAAATGCGCCTTGGCCAAAGCCAATGGGGCGGCGCATGTGATCAATTACAACAAGGAAGATTTTCTGGCGCGTGTCAAAGACATCACCGGCGGCAAGGGCGTGAAAGTGGTCTATGACTCGGTGGGCAAAGACACCTGGGACAAGTCACTCGATTGTCTGAGCCCCTTTGGCCTGATGGCTTCGTTTGGCAATGCCTCTGGGCCGGTGCCCGACTTCTCGCCCGGTATTTTGGCTGCCAAGGGCTCTATTTACGTCACACGCCAAACCCTCTTTACCCACATGAGCAACCGCGAGACCTGTCAATCGATGGCCGATGATCTTATTGATGTGGTCAGCCGTGGCCTGGTCAAGATTCCCATCGACCAGACCTATCCCTTGGAAAAAGTGCAGCAGGCGCACATCGACCTGGAATCGCGCAAGACCACAGGTTGCACCATCATCACCCTCTGATCGGACGGTACATTGGCGGCTCGGGCCTGGCCTACGCGTCAGGCCTGATGCATCATGCGGATGGCCTGAATGGATGCAAAAAATGGGCTTGGACGGCACAATGCGCTGCCGAAGCGATTTTTTAATACATTTGTTTAATTTTTATCCTGATTGAGCCTAAAATCAGGTCATCTTTGTCGCATTCACTGGCCTTGATGGATTGTCGGCATCGATGGCCATCGTTAAGCAGATGTCCGCTTTTCTCGGAAAACATCATAGGTCACACCGTTCATGACGATTGAAAAGGGTTTTTTTAGGGCAGTTGTTTGATGCCATTCTTTTTGTATATACAATAAGGCAGAAAATGAACAACCTGAAGGTGTCTGAAGCAGTCAAAATCAAACTCCTTGATAAACACCAAGTGACTGTTCGAGAGGTTGAACATTGTTTTATAACAGGGAAGGTCGCTTGTTATACGATCAACGGGCATTGACCAAAACTCATCCACCTACCCTCTGGTTCATTGCCCCATCTAACCAGAACCGCTTGCTCAAAATCGTGTATATACAAAAGGGAAATGAAGTGATACTCAAGACGGCTTATGAACCCAACAAACAAGAGTTGGCGATCTATGAGCGTTTTGGCAAGGCCGCATGAGGTGACCTTGCCGCCTTTGACAGACCGCTTGGGGTCGAGCGTCTTCGATGATCGAAGCCCAGCGCACGTTCGTGCGTAGCTCCTGCGCGAGCGCACCGAAGAACGACGCGGCGACGGCGGCGGC
>JBEBAJ010000117.1:0-14737 GCA_041158965.1 Pseudomonadota bacterium
GGTTCATGGGAACTCCTGCATGCATTTGGTTCGTGCCGGCTGCACTAGGGGCGGTAAGGGCATCTTTGTGCCGACCGCGGCGGGTAGAGGAACCAAACCGGATATTGTAGCACTTATTCGTCCAAACCGCCTTTTATCCTTTCGGGGGGCAATAGGTCCGGTCGCCAGCGGCGGGTGAGCGCAAGGCTTTGCGCTCGCCGCCAGGCCTCAATGCGGGCATGGTGCCCACTGAGCAAGTCTTCTGGCACCCCCTGCCCTTGCCAGACCTCGGGGCGGGTGTAATGGGGGCTGTCGAGCAATCCGCCCAGAGTCGGGCTGAAACTGTCTTGCTGGTGGCTGCCCGGGTCGTTCAGGACCCCGGGTTGAAGTCGGACCAAGGCGTCCAGCAAGGCCAGGGCAGGGATCTCACCGCCCGAGAGGACAAAATCGCCCAGGCTGATTTGCCCATCGACATACTGGTCAATGAAACGCTGGTCTACGCCTTCATAACGACCGCACAACCACACTGCGCCCGCGCCAAGGGCGTGCGACTCGACCAAGGCCTGGTTGAGCGGGGCGCCTATGGGAGAGAAAAGCCACAAAGGGGCTTGGGTGCGGTCCTGACCCCGTTCGGCGCGGATGGCTTGCAGGCACTGGTAGAGCGGTTCAGCCATCATGACCATGCCCGGCCCCCCGCCAAATGGCCGGTCATCCACCCGACGGTATCCACCCTGAGCGAAGTCGCGCGGGTTCCACAGGTGCACCGACACCTGTCCGCTGTCAAACGCACGCCGAGTCACGCCATTTTGCAAAAACGGCGCAAACAGTTCCGGGAAAAGGGTGATGACGTCAAAGCGCATGCGTCAGGCTGTCGGGTGCTGCGATCGGGCTCAGTAATCGGGCTGCCAGTCGACGCTGATGCGCCGACCGGGAAGGTCGACCTGATCGATGAACGCCGAGACAAAGGGAATCATGCGCTCTTGCACTTGGTCGTCGACAGTCTGCTGCACCACCAACACGGTTTGCGGGCCGGTAGAGAGCAGATCTTGAACCACCCCCAGGGCCAAACCTTCTCGATTGACGACCGCCAGGCCGATCAGGTCAACCCAGTAATACTCATCGGCCTCGGGGGTCGGGAAGCTGGAGCGAGGGATGAAAATGCGACAACCGCGCAAGGCCTCGGCGCTGTTGCGGTCGTCCATGTGTTGAGCCAGAGCAACCACACTGTCGCCATGTTCTTTGGATTGGGCAATGCGCAACAACATGGCCCCCTCAAAAGGGCGCGCACCACGCTCGGGCGGCAATAAAAACCAGCGACGGGAAGAAAAAAGCGCCTCCGGCGAGGCGCTATAAGGCATGATTTTGAGCCAACCTTTGATGCCCCAGGCATCCAGCACCCGCCCCACTTCGACCGCATCGGCCGGTAATTCGACAGGTTCTAAAGCGGTATGCATGGGCGGTGAGAAGCAGCCCCCTGAATCGATCAGGCGGCTTTTTTGGCGGCCTGCTTGATCAGACGGTCCACGGTGGGCGAGCTTTGTGCGCCCACGCTCTTCCAGTGGGTCAGTCGGTCTTGGGCGATGCGTATGCTTTCTTCGCCTTCGGCCGCGATGGGGTTGTAAAAACCGATGCGCTCAATGAAGCGACCGTCGCGACGGTCACGCTTGTCGGCGACGACGATATGGAAAAACGGACGGGCTTTGGCCCCGCCACGAGAGAGTCGAATGACGACCATGGGGTTATCCTTGGGGTGGTAGAAAATCTCAGGCGTTTGAGACACGCGCATGACCACCCGGTCAGCGACACGCCCGAAACCCACAATTGTAGCCCATTTGCCCGCCATGTTGATCCGCCCCACAATTGCCACCGATATCGCAGACCTCACCGCCATTTATGGCCACCATGTGCGACATGGCACAGGGACTTTTGAGACCGAAGCCCCCAGCGAAGCCGATATGCAAGCACGCTGGCAATCGGTCATCGGGCTGGGCATGCCGCACCTGGTGCTGGCACACGAGGAGCGGGTCCGGGGCTTTGCCTATGCCCAGCCCTTCCGGCCTCGACAAGCCTATCGGTACTGCCTGGAAGACTCGATTTATATGGCCCCCGACTTGGTCGGCCAGGGCCTGGGTCGCGTCCTGTTGGCCGAGTTGATCGCCCGCGCCGAGCGACTGGGGGCAAGACAAATGGTGGCCGTGATTGGCGACTCAAACAACCGGGCTTCCATCGGCCTGCACCAGGGACTGGGCTTTGTAGATGCGGGGCGCTTGCATGCCAGCGGATGGAAGCATGGGCGATGGCTGGATGTCGTGCTCATGCAACGGCATCTGGGCGCGGGCGATGAATCCCCCCCGGCCCCCTGAGCCCAAAGCCGCTTGTCTATGATGCACCCATGAAAAACAAAACCCTGGCCACCTGGCTGGCTTTCATTGGCGGCCCTCTGGGCCTGCATCGCTTTTACCTGTTTGGCTGGTTTGACACCCTGGGTTGGCTGTGGCCCATCCCCACTGCGCTGGGCATGTGGGGCTTTGATCGAGTGGCCGAATTCGGCGTGGACGACGTGCTGAGCTGGTGGTTAATCCCGATTTTTGGCTTCGCCTATGCCGCATGCGCGCTGAATGCGATCGTCTATGGCCTGATGTCGACGGAACAATGGAATGCCCGGTTCAACCCGGATGCGCCGACCAACGCTGTGGCCGGTCGCAGCAATTGGCTGACCATTGGGGCCATCGCCTTGGCGTTGCTGGTGGGCGCGACGGTGCTCATGTCGAGCATCGTCTACAGTTTCCAGCGATATTTTGAAGTGCAGATCGAAGAAGCCCGAAAAATCTCTCAGTGAGGGCTCTCGCCATGCCTAAGGAAGCGCTGCGAAACTTGGACGCAGCGAGTTTTACCGGGCTGCTTTAATCGTACAAGGTCAAGCTGATCCAGTAACCCACGGCAGCGACAAAGGCACTGGCTGGAATGGTCAGCACCCAGGCCCAAACGATGTTGCCTGCCACGCCCCAACGCACCGCACTGGCCCTTTGGGTGGATCCCACGCCCACAATGGCGCCGGTGATGGTATGGGTGGTGGAAACCGGTATGCCCATGGATGTGGCCAGGAATAGCGTCAGGGCGCCGCCGGTTTCAGCACAAAATCCACCCACTGGTTTGAGTTTGGTGATGCGCTGCCCCATGGTCTTGACGATGCGCCAACCGCCAAACATGGTGCCTAGAGCGATGGCCACATAGCAAGAGATGATGACCCAAGTAGGCGGTGTGGCGTCGCTCGAAGAGGCGTAACCTGTGGCGATGAGGAGCAACCAGATGATGCCTATGGTTTTTTGAGCGTCATTGCCACCATGGCCCAGGCTGTATGCCCCCGCCGAAACCAGTTGAAGGCGGCGAAACCACCTATCCACCCGCAATGGGGTGGTGCGCCTAAACACCCAGGCAACGAGCAACATCATCAGCGAGCCCAGCAAAAAGCCCAAGGCCGGGGAGACAAAAATAAAGGCCACGGTGCGCATGATGCCGCTGGCCACCAGGGCACCAGCGCCGACCTTGGCAATGACCGCCCCCACGATACCGCCTATCAACGCGTGTGAAGAGCTGCTGGGAATGCCGTAATACCAGGTGATCACGTTCCAGGTGATGGCGCCAGTCAGCGCCCCAAAGACCACATGGGTATCGACCACGCCAGGCTGCACGATGCCCTTGCCGATGGTGGCTGCCACACTGAGGTGGAACACAAAGATGGCGATGAAGTTGAAGAATGCGGCAAACAACACCGCATGAGTGGGGCGCAGCACACCGGTGGAGACCACCGTCGCAATGGAATTGGCGGCGTCGTGGAACCCGTTCATGAAGTCGAACAACAACGCCAAGCCGACCAGCAAAACGACCACCCAGAGAGCGATGGGTACGGTGTCCATGGCAACCCTCGGTTTAGGAATTCTCGAGGACGATGCCCTCGATCTGGTTGGCCACGTCCTCACATTTGTCGGTGATGGTTTCCAGTAACTCGTATATGGCCTTGAGCTTGATGACCTCGCGGACATCGGCTTCTTCGCGGAACAGTTTGCTCATGGCACTGCGCATGACGCGGTCGGCATCTGACTCGAGCCGATCAATTTCTTCGCAAGTCTTCAGGGCAGCTTCAGCGGTGGCCGGTTCGGCAATGCGATCCAGCAACTTGACCGCGTCGCGCACCCGCTCGCAACAACTGACCGCCAGCGCGGTGAGCCGGGTGATCTCATCGGTCATTTGATGTACATCGTACAAGGCCATGGTTTCAGCAGAGTCCTGAATCAGGTCGGCCACATCGTCCATGGTATTGATCAAGGAATGAATCTGCTCGCGATCGATCGGGGTGATGAAGGTTTTGTGGATGGCCTTGTTCACCTCGTGGGTGACCCGGTCGGCGGCACGCTCGGCGTTATCGACATCCTGGTTGTACTTGTCGCGCAAATGCGGGTCGTTGTAATTCTTGACCAGGTTCGAAAAAGCCCTGGCCGCTTCCACAATGCGATCAGCATGCTGGTTGAACATTTCAAAAAAGTTGCCCTCTCGGGGCAGCAGTTTCCCAAACAACATGCAAGTCTCCAATCAGAAATGGTGACAAAACGGTGAAGTTTTGATGACCAAAGAAGTGTAACCGCTGAAAGAGCGGCATCAAGAACGAAACACGAAGTAGACCGCACCAACCAGGCACAGTCCGGCCCACAGATAGTCCAATTTCAGCGGTTCCTTCAGGAAAAAGAAAGCGAAGGGCACAAATACGGTGAGAGTGACCACTTCCTGGATGATTTTCAACTGACCCACGCTGAGGCCCGCCGCAAATCCGATTCGATTGGCCGGCACCTGAATCAGGTATTCCAACAGGGCTATGCCCCAACTGGTCAAGGCGGCGATGTACCAAGCCGTGTGTGACTGATGGCGCAAATGGCCGTACCAGGCCCATGTCATGAACACATTGGCCAGGGTCAGCATGGCCACACTTAAAAATACGGGGTGTACTGAGGCAAAAGCATTCATGCATTCACTCCATGAGCAAGACCGCTTGGTCGGACACTTGGGCCAGCATTGGCGCACTGACGCGCTCTGGCGACACGTCGGCCAGAGGGCGCAAGACAAAAGCCCTCTCAGACCAGCGGGGGTGAGGCACGGTCAAGCGGGTGCTCTCGATGCGGGCGTCACCATAAAAAAGCAAATCCAGATCGAGTGTGCGCGGGGCATTTGGGTAGGGGCGCTGACGGCCGGCCAGTTGCTCCAGCCCTTGCAAGGCATCGAGCAAAGCCGGGGCGCTCATGCGGGTTTGGAACACCACCACGGCGTTGACGAAATCAGGCCCCAGCGCCTGCTGTGGCGCAGTGCGATACAAACGCGAGGCCAACAATTGATCGACGCCTGCTAAAGCCTGCAAATCTGCGATGGCCTGACGCACACTGAGGGCCGCCTCACCGAGGTTGGCCCCAAGGGCGACCCAGGCCCGCACGACCTCTCTCATGCTGTCGAGCCGCCCCCATCAGCACCACCGTCCTGGGGCTTGCGGCGACGACGGCGTCGGCGCTTGGGGGCTTCCTCTGAAGGGCCCAACTCGGGGGCTTCGGCAGATGCCACGGACGATGCGCGATGGCGCGGCGTATGGGGAGGGCGAACCTGGGCCAACATGTCCTCGCGCTCGGGCTCGTCGGCCATGCTGAAGGTTTGCCACCAATCGGCCAGAGCCTCATCGACTTCACCGACGTCAGCCCGCAGGCGCATGAAATCGAATCCCGCCCGAAACCGCGCCAGCATCACCAGTGTCATCGGCCCATGCCCCGAGCGTTTTTCAAAACGCGGTTGCATCATCCAGATCTCTCGCATGTCTGCAGCCAATTTGCCTCGCCCGGACACATCGCCGATGCGGGCATCGAACACCTGATCGATGGCGGCCTGCAAGGCAGGGACAGGAGGCTGGTGTGAGCGCTCGGCCTGCCATGCCTGACGCACATCAGACCACAGCACACATGCCAGCAAAAAACTGGGGGCGACGGGTTTGCCCTCCGAGACTCGGCGGTCCGTGTCTTGCAATGCCGCACTCACAAACGGATCGTCCGCCCGCTCAACCACCAAGTCGAGCAAGGGGTAGATGCCTCTTGCCACGCCCAAAGACTTCAATTGCTCGATGCTGGCCATGGCATGCCCAGTCTGGAGCAGTTTGAGCATCTCATCAAACATCCGGCTTTGCGGCACATCGGCCAACAATTCAAGCGACTTTCTAATGGGGGCTGCGGTACGGGATTCGATCTTGAAGCCCAGTTGGGCCAATTTGGCCGAAAAGCGGATGGCCCGTATGATGCGAACCGGGTCTTCCCGATAACGCGCCTGCGGGTCGCCGATCATGCGCAGCACCTTTTTTCGGGCGTCTTCAAACCCCTTGTGATAATCGATCACTTCTTGAGTGCGAGGGTCGTAATACATGGCATTGACCGTGAAGTCACGCCGCGCGGCATCTTCGTCCTGAGGGCCCCAAACGTTGTCGCGCAGCACCCTGCCGCTGGCATCCACGGCATGTTGCATGCGGGCCAGTTCGCCTTTGGCGGTGCGCTCATTGCCGCTCACGGTTTCGGCACTGGCGCTGTCCATATAGGCCCTGAAGGTGGACACTTCGATGACCTCGTGCTCACGGCCGCGCCCGTAAACCACATGCACGATGCGAAAGCGACGCCCGATGATGAAAGCGCGCCGAAACAAGGCCTTGACCTGTTCGGGGGTGGCGTCGGTGGCGACGTCAAAATCTTTGGGGCGCAGGCCCAACAAGAGGTCGCGCACGGCCCCGCCCACGATATATGCCTGATAACCCCGATCCTGCAAGGTTTGCACCACATGCAAGGCCTTTTCGTCCACCAAGCCGGGGTCGATGTGGTGGGCACTGACGGGCACGCTTTGGCGCTTGCCGAAATGGGGGCGGCTGGGCGCTTCAGGCTGGCCTATGAGGCGTCGGATTAGGCTTTTGATCATTCGCGGTCAAACAATTCAAGGATGGGCCAACCCTGACTGAGGGCATGCTCGCGCAAACGCGCGTCGGGGTTGGTCGCGACCGGGTGCTGCACCCGGGACAACAAGGGCAGATCATTGCTCGAATCGGAATAGAAAGTGGCCTCGATTCGGCCCCAGTCCAGGCCCTGCGATTGCAGCCACTGCGTCAGACGCTGAACTTTGCCGTCGCGCATGGAGGGAATGCCCTTGATCTCACCACTGTACCACCCGTTGGCATCCCGCTCGAGTTCGACGGCAATCAGCTCACCAATCCCCAGGCGTTCAATCACCGGCCGGGTCACGAACTCGTTGGTGGCGGTGATGACCAGCAAGCGGTCACCCGCCTGTCGATGTCGATCGATCAGGGCCAGAGCCTCTGGGCGAATGGCGGGTTCAATCACCTCTTGCATGAAACGGCGGTGCGCGGCCATGGCTTGCTCGGGCCCGCGCTGGCGAAACGCCTCGGTGGCAAACCGCACATAGGCCGCAATATCCAGGGTGCCAGCCTGGTATTGGGCATAAAAATCATCGTTACGTCGCCCAAACTCGACCGGGTCCGTCCAGCCGAGCGCAATGGTGAACTGTCCCCAGGCATAGTCGGAATCGATGGGCAAGAGGGTGTGATCAAGATCGAACAGGGCCAGACGCTTCTTCATGGCTGGGCACCCTCATCTTGAATCATCGACTTGATCAACGGGATGGTGATGGCGCGTTGCTCGCGCAAGGCAAATTGGTCGAGTTGATCGAGCAAGCCCATGAGGCTACCCAAATCTCGTCTGAAATCACTTCGTCTTTCAGGAAAATGCCGCGCGCTTCGGCTTGTTGGCGCAAAACCGCACGGCATTGCGACTCATCCATGGCCTTGAGTTGAAAGACATGGCCCCAGCCCAACCGTGTGCGCAAGTCTTCGCGCAAAGGCAAATGACTGGGTGGCAAAGACCCGGCAGCCAGCACCCAACGCTGGCGACCCTGGCCAGGGGCCATGGCATGGACAAACCAGTTGAATGCGGCATGCTGTTGCACTGCGGTGTATGCATCGACATCATCCATGATGACCACTTCCCAAGCCGGATCGAAAGCACCAGGCTCGGCGACATCGGCCCCGAGCCAACCCACCGCTTGTCCGTTTTGTCTCAGCCAATGAGCCACCGCCCGCAACAAATGCGTTTTGCCGCTGCCGCTTTCGCCCCAAAGGTAAGTAGGCACCGGTGAGCGGCCCGCATGCGAGACCCACAAGCGCAGGTGCTCAAACGCCTCCCGATTGGGGCCCGGGAAAAAACTGTTCAGACTGGGGTTTGCCGCCAATCCGATGTCCAAAGCCATTTGCTTCATGGCGCAGCCTGTTCCTCATTCAGCCAGCGGGCCATCAAATGACGCCAGGCCACCAACAACATGGCGCTGGCCGGCAGGGCCAGGATGACCCCGATAAAACCCAGCAATTGACCAAAAGCCAGCAATGCAAAAATGACGGCCAGCGGGTGTAAACCGATCCGCTCCCCCACCCATCGCGGCGTCAACCCGAAACCCTCGATCAGTTGCCCCAGGGTATACACGCCGCCCACCAGCAACAAAGCATAAAGGGGTTCAAACTGCAGCAAGGCGGCCAGCAAGGCCAGCAGCAGCCCCAAACCAAAACCCACATAGGGCACGCACAGGGCCAACCCGGTGAAAAGGCCAATCGGCCAGGCCAAATCGAGCCCACCCAAGTGCAAAGCCACCCCATAGAACAATGCCATGGCGGCCATGACCGAGAGTTGCCCGCGCACATAGCCCCCCATCACCTGATCACATTCTTCGAGGAACACAAGCACCGGGCCACGCCAGCCCTGGGGCAGAGCCTGCCGCCAGCGCGCCATCAGACGTGGCCAGGCCAGCAAGAAGTAAAACAAGACCACAGGCACCAATATGGCGTGCCCCACCAACGCCAGAACCATGCTGCCGCCAATTTGGAGAGAAGACAGCATGCGGGCGGCCCCATCGCCCAGGTTGCCAGTGAGGTGCTCGCGCACGAATGACTTGATGCTGTCCACATCGAGTCGGGCATCTATGCCCAATGACTGCAACCATGGGGTGACAGTGGCATTGATCTTCTGCGCCAAGAGGGGCAACTGCTCGCGCAACAAAGGCCACTCATGCGCCAAAACGGGCACCACCAGGGCTGCCAAGGCCAACACAGCCAACAAGAACACCGATTCAACACACCACACGGCCAGGAGGCGTGGCATGCCCAGGCGCGTCAATCGGCCCACCCATCCGGCCAACAGATAGGCCAGGGCCAAACCGATCAAAAATGGAGAAAGCACCGCCCTCAGTGCCACGGCCAGCGCCACCCCACCCACGGCGAGGGCCAACAGCAGAGCCAGTTTTTGGGGGTCTTTGGGCAATTGCATACAGGGCCACCACGGGGCGTCACTAGAATGGAGATCATTTTATCGGTCATCACAGGCCGAAACTGTGCCATGAACCAACCTTTGTCCTATAAAGATGCTGGCGTCGATATCGACGCTGGCGATGCCTTGGTCGAACGCATCAAGCCTTTGGCCCGAAAAACCTTGCGTCCCGGGGTACTGGCGGGCATCGGGGGCTTTGGCGCACTGTTTGAAGTGCCCAAGCATTACCGTGAGCCCGTCATGGTCAGCGGCACCGACGGGGTGGGCACGAAGCTGAAACTGGCGTTTGAATGGCAAATGCACGACACCGTCGGCATCGATCTGGTCGGCATGAGCGTGAATGACATTCTGGTTCAAGGGGCCGAGCCGCTGTTCTTCCTAGACTACTTCGCCTGTGGCCAGCTGGATGTCGATACGGCAGCCCGGGTGGTGGCGGGTATCGCCCAGGGTTGCGAGCAATCGGGCTGCGCCCTGATCGGCGGTGAAACGGCAGAAATGCCCGGCATGTACCCACCAGGCGAATACGATTTGGCCGGATTTGCCGTGGGCGTCGTAGAGAAATCGGCCATCCTCGACGGGCGCCATGTGCGGACCGGAGATGTCGTGCTTGGCCTGTCCTCCAACGGCGTGCACTCCAACGGTTTTTCTCTGGTGCGCAAGGTCATTGAGCGCGCGGCCTCGCGACTGCCCGCAGAGCTCGATGGCCAGCCCTTCAAGCAAGCCGTGATGGCACCGACCCGCTTATATGTCAAACCCGTACTGGCTGCTCTAAAAGCCCACCCGGCCAGTGCCGACAGCGGCATCAAGGCGCTGGCGCACATCACGGGGGGTGGCTTGCTGGAAAACATCCCGCGCGTATTGCCCGAGGGCTTGGGGGTCGATCTGCACTTGGGCAGTTGGCCACGCGGTGAATTGTTCGCCTGGCTGCAAAGCGAAGCCGGTATCGATGACACCGAAATGAACCGCACTTTCAACAACGGCATCGGCATGGTGCTGGTGGTGCCAGCGCATGAGCAAGACCATGTCCGTCGCACCCTGAGCCAACATGGCGAGCGCGTGCACCCGATTGGAAAAGTCGTGTCGCGGACCGAAGGCACACCGGTGCAATGGACCCGCGAGGGTCATTGACCCATTCGGGCCCATCGGCATCAGCTGTCTTGGGCCGAAGTCTCCCGCAAGATATCCATGCGAGCGCGCACCGCGGCCAGGCGTGACGCATCCTGCTGCGAACGGTAAATCTCCTCCAGATTGCGCAACATTCGCCCGATGATGTCGCGACCGCTGGCCGGAGTCAAGTGTGCCAATAACAAATCATCGGGGTCACGCACCCGCCCTTGATGAACGGGCGTGGAGACGCTCTGAATGCGCTCCAGCAATTCATCGCGCCCGAGCGATTCGCCGGTGAAGGGGTCCAACACCACCTGTCCGTGTCGCGGCTCGCTCAGATGGACCTTGACCAGGAAATGCCCGGGAAAATTGATGCCATTGGCCTGCAAGCCCAACCCCTGAGCCAACTCCAACCAGATCACGGCCAGACTGATGGGGATGCCTCGGCGTGTGCGCAACACCAAGTGCATGAAGCTGTTGTCCGGGTCGTAATAATCGTTGACATTGCCGGCAAAGCCCAATTCCTCGAAAAAGCAGGCGTTGAGCACCCGCAGTCGCTGCAACTCGTCTTCGTGTGTGCTGACCCGCCGGGCCAATCGAGCCTGAATCCGGTCGACCTGGGCCAAAACTTGGGCCACGTCGATATCGGGGTACTCGTCCTGCGCCAGGCTGGCTGCGGCTTCCAAAAGGGGAAACTCGCCATCTCCAGCCACCAGCGAGCGAAAGTAATCGAGGGCGGTAGGGACTTCGATGCGATAACTCATGCCATCATCATGCCTTCAAAAGCGAACCAGCGCACGCCATTTCAAACCAACCACGCGCAAGACGCTGAAATAGAGCAACACCGACACCCCCAAAACCCCCGCCAGACCCGCCAGCCGCCACACAGGCTGTGCTTGCCAAGCGATCCAGTCAAAGCGCATGGCCGCCCAGACCAACCAGGCGGCCAGCACCACACAAGCCAAAACCACCTGCGTCAAAAACCGCCCCCAACCCGGGCCGGCTTGATAGTGCCCGCTGCGCCGCAGGCCCCACCACAACCAGGCGGCATTGACCCAAGCCCCCAACCCGATGGACAAGGCCAAACCCGCGTGTGCCAGCCACGGCACCAGCACCAGGTTGAAACACTGCGTCAGCACCAGCACCCAAATCGCGACTCGAACCGGGGTCTTGATGTCTTGACTGGCGTAAAAGCCGGGAGCCAGGACCTTGATCGCAACCAATCCCAGCAAGCCGACGCCATAACCAGTCAGGGCCAAGGCAGTCTGTGTGACGTCACGGGCCGTAAAAGCCCCATAGTGGTAGAGCGTGGCCACCAGCGGTGTAGACAGGCAGAACAAACCCACGGCACTGGGCAAGGCCAGCAAGACCACGCCGCGCAGGCCCCAATCGAGCATCTCACTGTAACGGGTGGCATCGCCACTGGCCTTGGCCGCCGACAAGCGGGGCATCAGGGCCACGCCCAGCGCCACACCCAGCATGGCGGTAGGAAACTCCATCAAACGGTCGGCATAACTCAGCCAACTGACGCTACCGGGCGTCATGTGGGAGGCAATCTGGGTGTTGATCAGCAAAGAGAATTGCGCCACCCCGACCCCCAGCAAAGCAGGCGCCATGAGCGCCAATATCCGCTGGCAACCCTCGGCTTGCCAGGCCTTGCGCCAGTCGGTGGGCCGAATCATGGGCCAAGCCGTGACCCCCAAGCGGTGCAGGGCCCAGAAGGTGGCACCCAACTGCAACAACCCGCCCAGCATCACCCCCGCAGCCAGGGTGTAGATGGCGGGCCAGCCCCAGGCCTCGAACCATGGCCGACCCCACCAAGCCACTGCGATCATCGACAGGTTCAAGAGCACAGGGGCGGCGGCGGGCACGGCAAAGCGTCCCCAGGTGTTGAGCACCCCGGCGGCCAAAGCCACCAGAGACATGAAGCCGATGTATGGAAACATGATGCGGGTCATCAAGACGGCCGCCTGCTGTCCTTCAGGGGCCTGGCTCAAACCGCTGGCCAGAGCCCAGACCAGGGCGGGTGCCACCAAAACACCCAAAAAGCAAGTGAGCACTAACACAAAAAACAGCAAGGTGGCCACCTGCCGCACCAGTCGCTGGGTGGCTTCATCCCCTTCGGTTTCCCGTGTTGCGGCCAAGACCGGCACAAAAGCCTGGCTGAAGGCCCCCTCGGCGAACAGTCGGCGAAACAGGTTGGGGATGCGAAACGCCACATTGAAGGCGTCGGTGAGTGCGCTGGCCCCAAACCAGGAGGCAATGAGCAACTCGCGCCCCAGCCCGGTGACTCGTGAGGCCAGGGTGAACAGCGATATGGTGGAAGCCGATTTGAATAAACTCACCCTCATAGTGTATGTCGGCTATAATGCCCGGTTCGCTGTCAACATCCACAAACCTCAAGGAATATACACACATGGCCTCTGGTAAGCCTAAGAAAAAGAACCCGCGCCTGGCGTCGGGCCGCAAACGCGCCCGTCAGGACGTGAAACTCAACGCCGCCAACACCTCGCTGCGCTCCAAATACCGCACCGTCGTCAAGAACGTCGAGAAGGCTGTCGCCGCTGGCGACAAGTCAAAAGCCACGGAATTGTTCGGCAAGATGCAATCGGTGGTGGACGCCATCGCCGACAAAGGCATCTTCCACAAGAACAAGGCCGCCCGCGACAAAAGCCGCCTGTCGGCCAAAGTCAAGGCCCTGGCCACCGCCTGATCACAGGCAAGCGCCCGACCCGATTGGGTCGCCGTTTGAACGGGTGCGCTGACCGCGAAATAAAAACCGCCTTCGGGCGGTTTTTTCATGCCCTCATGCCTGCAATTGCAGCGTCAACGTGCTCTCGGCCTGGCTTTGGGGCGGGTGGGCCGCCGGGGGTGTCTCAGTGGGCAAGAGGCAGGCCTCAACGGTTTGCAGGTCATTGTCGCGGGCAAAGTTCATCACAAAATCGAAGGCCATGGGCTCGGCCTCTCGCAAATCCAGATGCACCACCACGCATTTGGTGCCGTTGAGGGTGTTGGGCACACACCAAGGGGAATAACTGGCCGGATGATGGCGGTTTTGTGCCCCGCCGGGCCGAAATGGACTCATGACCCCCGCCAAGCGTTCGGCCCAATCGCTGGGGCGAAACACCTTGCCCGAGCGGGTCAGGCCCAGGATGAAGATTTCAGGTTTGGCGACTTGGATCATGACTCAGGGATAACACGTAAATTATATCTTATATAAGACCTCAAATGGCCAGCTCTGACCAACCGGGTCGAACGGTGATGGCGATCTGCGGCGCTGCGGGTTAAAATTTCAACTCAATGGCTCAACCTGCTTCGCCGCTGTTGGGCCGATTTCTTTTTTGTCAGCCAGGAGCCGCCATGACCACCGCCGCCTCGCCCCACACCATGAATACTTATGGCCGCTTGCCCGTGGCCATGTCGCATGGCCGAGGGGTTCGTGTGTGGGACACCGACGGGAAGTGCTACCTCGACGCTTTGGCCGGCATTGCGGTCAATACCCTGGGCCACGGCCACCCCAAACTGGTCCCTGCCTTGCAAGACCAGGTGGCCAAGATGATCCACTGCTGTAACTATTACCATGTCCCTGACCAGGAACGACTGGCCGCAAAATTGGTCGAGAAGTCAGGCATGACCAATGTATTTTTCTGCTCGACAGGGCTTGAGGCCAACGAGGCCGCGATCAAGCTGGCACGCAAATTCGGCCACGACAAAGGCATCGACAAACCGGTCATCGTGGTTTATGAAAAATCGTTTCATGGGCGCTCTATCGCCACTCTGAGCGCCACCGGGAATGAAAAAATCCAAAAAGGGTTCGGGCCGCTGGTCGAAGGCTTTTTGCGTGTGCCGCTCAACGACATCGACGCCCTGAAAAAAGCCACGCAAGATAACCCCAATGTGGTGGCGGTGTTTTTCGAGACCATTCAGGGCGAAGGGGGCATCAACCCCACCCGTTTGGAATACTTGCGCGAAGTGCGGGCATTGTGCGATGAGCGCGACTGGCTGCTGATGATCGACGAGGTTCAATGCGGCATGGGTCGAACCGGCAAATGGTTTGCCCACCAGTGGGCCGGCATCGTTCCCGATGTCATGCCGCTGGCCAAGGGCTTGGGCTCAGGCGTTCCCATCGGCGCAGTGGTGGCGGGCCCCAAAGCCGCCCAAATCTTCCAGCCCGGCAACCACGGCACCACCTTTGGCGGCAACCCGCTGGCCATGCGCGCCGGGGTTGAGACCATACGCATCATGGAAGAAGACGG
>JBEBAJ010000118.1:0-7758 GCA_041158965.1 Pseudomonadota bacterium
TTTCACGCATGCCCCAGCGACGGTGGTGCGCACTGATCTGCGAGCCACCGCCAAAATAAAACATCCAGTTTTCTTCTCCAGACAAGTACGTGCCCCATGGGGTTTGACTGCTGGCGCAGTTGTTGAGCGTGCCCATCACGGTGCGACCTTCAGGATCGGCTGCAGTGCGCATAAGCGGGTGGCCAGCAGCCGGACCGTTGACCTGAAAAGGGGTGCTGAGGGTGACGCGTCTGGCCCAACGCGACGGGCGCACCATCTCCCAGCGCTCACCCATCCAACGAACCTCATAGACCGACAAGCCATGGGCGTTTTGAGATTTGCGGACCTTCTCAGCATTCATGGGCCGAAAGCCATCGGGGTGCAAAAGACCGTCGTCGGTGTACTCGTGATTGAGCGCAATCAGCCCATGGGTGGAGCTGCCGTTGATGGGGAAAAATTCGAGCCCGTCGTGGTGCATCCCCATTTGCAGGGCTTGATCCTCGGCACTGTTGCTGGCGTCAAAACGAAAGGCCGGCATGCGACCAGGCACGCCGATGGGTTCACCCCAAGGGGCAATGACTTGGGCCACATAACCCGCAGGAACCACCAAGGTGTCGCCGATTCCAGCCGGGATGGCCTGAAAGCCGATGCCACGCGACGCACCCGGTGGCAGGCTGACGCAAGCCGTCAGGGGTTGCAAAAGGGCCGCAAAAGCAGCCCACCCGGCCCCTTGCAGCAGGGTTCGACGGCCAGGATCCGAAACCTCGTGGATGCTGGGGTTGCCCGAGGTGTTGCTGTCTTCCATCTGGGAATGGTCTTTGGCCATGGCTGAGATTTTGTGATGATTTTGCCCCCATCATAAGCAAGCGCAGCATGCCCATCGATCAGGTGTTTCCAGTGGGCTCATGATGGCCAAAGAGCACGAGCGGGCATCAGAAGGGGTATTGACGCGGCTGGGTTTGCACTGTGACCCACCTCAATTCAGTGAATTCGTGGATACCAGCCTTGCCGCCAAAACGCCCCAGGCCGGACCCCTTGACCCCACCAAAGGGCATTTGTGCTTCGTCGTGGACTGTCGGCCCATTGACATGGCAGATACCGCTATCAATTTTTCGCGCGACGTTATAAGCGCGAGCGATGTCGCGACCAAATACAGCGGCACTCAAGCCGTATTCATTATCGTTGGCACAGGCCACCGCCTCTTGCACGCCATTCACCCGCACGATGGCTTTGACCGGACCGAAGGTTTCCTCGTGATAAATGCGCATGGCAGAAGTGACATGATCGAGCAAGGTGGCCGGCATCAGCGTACTGTCGGCTTTGCCACCACAAACCAACTTGGCCCCTTTGGCCAACGCATC
This sequence comes from Pseudomonadota bacterium, assembly GCA_041158965.1. Taxonomy (GTDB): domain Bacteria; phylum Pseudomonadota; class Gammaproteobacteria; order Burkholderiales; family Burkholderiaceae_C; genus Limnohabitans. The sequence continues at coordinate 1,341 of JBEBAJ010000118.1, forward strand.
ATCGATCAAGGCATTGCAGTGCTCAACCGTGCTCATGCCAATGACACTGCCCAGCACCACAGGTTCGGGCTTGCGTGGATCGCCCAAGGGCAAGTTTTTGGCCTTTTCAGCAAATTTTCGCACGAACTCATCAGCGATTTTTTGATCGACGATCAAACGCTCTGTGCTCATGCATATCTGACCACTGTTGGCAAAGCAACCAAAAGCGGCGCCATTGACGGCCTCGTCAATGTCAGCATCATCGAGCACCACCATCGGTGCTTTGCCGCCTAACTCCAATACCGCAGGCTTGAGGTATTTGGCGCAGGTCATGGCAATCAGTCGACCCACGCGGGTGCTGCCAGTAAAGTTGACACGCCGCACAGCCGGATGGGCGACCATGGCTTCGACCACCGCACCGGCATCGGCTGGGGCATTGGTGATGTAGTTCAATACGCCTGGAGGGAAACCAGCATCCTGGAAGGCTTCAACGATCAGTTGGTGGGTGCGCGGGCAGTTTTCGCTGCCTTTGAGGATCACGGTGTTGCCGCAAGCCAAGGGAGTGGCGATGGCGCGCACCCCCAAGATGATGGGGGCATTCCAAGGGGCGATACCCAGCACCACCCCGGCAGGTTGCCGCACGCCCATGGCCAGACTACCGGGGATATCAGAAGGAATGACCTCACCGGCGACTTGGGTGGTCAAAGCCGCTGCTTCGCGGATCATGCCTGCAGCCAGAAAAACATTGAAGCCGGCCCACATGGCGGTAGCGCCAGTTTCGGCCGGCACCGCTTCGATGAATGCGGGGGTTTTGGCTTCGAGGGCGTCAGCTGCTTTGAGCAAAAGGTTTCGGCGCTCGCCGGGGCCGGTCTCGCTCCAATTTCGGAAGGCTTCGGCAGCAGCCTCTACGGCCATGACGGCGTCTTGCGGACTGGCCGCTGGCGCACGAGTGGCAACAGTGCCATCCAGAGGATTGCGTCGTTCGAAAGTCGCGCCTTTTTCGGCAGTGACTTTCAGGCCATTGATAAGCATCGATAGGTCAGACATAGCGGAACCTCTTAAAGTCAATAGGAATGAATGAATCAACCATGGGCAGGGTCTATGGGGCAAGTGTCAAGATGGGTGCAGGGGCTTGCGACGTTGTACGGCATCTTGGGCATTGGTGGTTTCAACACCCTGCGCCCCCAAGTAGGCCTCAAGCACCACCGAAGAGCGCGCCAACAAACGGGCATCGCCACTGGCAACGATCTGACCGCGCTCCAGCACATAGCCGCGATCGGCAACGGCCAAGGCTTTTTTGACATTTTGCTCAACCATCAATACCGTGGTGCCGGCATCGGCAATGCGCCGGGCGATACCCAGCAATTCATCGACCATTTTCGGCGCCAAACCCAAGGAAGGCTCATCGAGCATCAACAGACGCGGCGCGCTCATCATGGCGCGGGCGACGGCCACCATCTGTTGCTCGCCGCCACTCATCGTACCGGCCAATTGAGCAGCCCGCTCTTTGAGCTTTGGAAAATCAACAAAGGCTTGCTCGATGCGACGCAGACGGTCTTGTTTATTCAACAACCAGCCGCCGAGTTCCAGATTCTCAAGGACAGACATTTGGCCAAACAACTGACGCCCCTCGGCCACCAGAGCCACGCCGCCTCGCACGATCTCATGGGTTTTCTCTGGCAACTCTTCTCGGTTCAGCAACACCTCACCTTGACGAGGGATCAGGCCATTCAAGGCCTTGAGCAGGGTGGTCTTGCCGGCTCCGTTCGGACCCAGAATCACAGTCAATCCGGGTCGGACCTCAAGGTTGATATGACGCAACACCTGCACCGGACCATAACCAGCCGATAGGCCGCGCACTTGCAAATGGGCTTGGGCATCCAGTCCAAAGGACTGATCAGGGCGATACCACATCATGACAGTCCCTCGCTTGGGGCAGCGGACATCTCATCACCCAAGTAGGCTTCTATGACTTCGGTGTTACGGACGACTTCGCGCGGCGCAGCGTCAGCAATCTTGCGCCCCTGGTGCAAGACGATCACGCGCTCGACATGGCGCAGCAACACCGTGACAGCATGCTCAATCCAAACGATGGTGAGGTCCAACTCATCGCGCAAGCGACGAATCAAACGGGCCATATCCTCTAATTCGGCCTCGGTCAGACCGGCGGCAACTTCGTCAAGCAGCAAGACTTTGGGGCGAGTCGCCAGCGCCATGCCTATCTCCAGCAAGCGTTGCTGCGAAGGGGTCAAATCGGAGGCTTTCGACTCGGCATGAGCATCCAATCCAATCAATCGCAGTATTCCGGAAACATCGCGCAAGGCCCAAGGCACACCCTGCTCCTCTCCCCACCAAATGTATCGACGCGAACGTCGACCGGCAAATTTCATTCCAAAATCAACGTTGGCGGCCACACTCATGTCACCAAATGTACGCGGCGTTTGGAAGGTGCGAGCCAAGCCTTGGGCGGCGTAACGGTGCGGGCGCTGGCCGGTGAGGTCCCGCCCCATGGCCATCAAACGACCGGAAGTGGGTTCGATCACACCGCTGATGGCGTTGAAGAAGGTGGTTTTTCCCGCACCGTTGGGACCGATGATGCCTACCAACTCGCCGGCTTTGAAACGGGCACTGACTGCGTCAACAGCCGTCAGCCCCCCAAAGCGCACGGTGATGTCCAGTGCTTCCAATAAGCAGTCGTTGTCTGGGCTCATCACCAATTCACCTCACGGGCACGGCGAGCACGCGCCTTATCTCTGGCTTTGTCGCCACTCCACTCATATCGCTTGACGCGCCACCAAAAGCGGATGTCATCTCGCCAGATTTTCCAGGTATCGAATCGCAGCGAAGCCAAACCACCAGGCAAATACAACACCGAAAGGATTAACAAGATCCCCAGAGACATCATGTAAATTTGCGGGGCTTGCAGCCTTAATGTCTCTGCCAAGACGCTGAAAACAATGGCGGCGATCAGAGGGCCCCACAGGGTGGTTGCACCACCGATCAAAGCGATCAGCACGGTCTGGAACCCGATAAATGGATTGAAGACGGTATGGGGGTCGATATAAGTCCAACGCACGCTCATGGCCGCACCCATCGCGCCAGCCACGGCTGCAGTGAAACCAAAACCCACGATCTTGACCCATCGGGTATTCACTCCCAAGGTCTGGGCCCTTTGTTCGTCGGCTCCAATGCCCGCCAAAGCCAAGCCCAAACGGGTGCGACGCAAAGCGATGGACAAAGCCACAGTACCCATTGCCAATGCCAAGACGGTCAGATAAATGGTGTCACGCTCGGGCACCACAGTCAGTACCCGCCCGACAGTTCCCGTGACGGATTTCTCAAAATAAGTGATGGCATGGCGAATCAACTCGGTCATGCCAAAGGTCAATACGGCAAAATAGGTGCCACGCAGGTGTAGCACCGCCGATCCCATCAGGACAGCGACGGCAGTGGCGATCAGAGCGCCCAGGGCGATGGACTCCACCCAACCGATTTGCTCCAGCATGAGCGCACCAGAGTAGGCCCCAACGCCAAAGAAAGCCGAGGTAGCCAGCGAGAGGTATCGGGTGCTGCCGCAAAACAAGCCCCAACTGGAGGACAAAGCCACATACATCAAACAGGTCAGCGCCATCGAGACCACGAATTCGCTGCCGTAATAGGGAATGGCCAAGGCCCAGCCTGTCAGACCGAACCAGACCAATAGGTCGCGAGTGAGTCGTTGACTGTCTTTCATGCTTTTCGACTTTTGCGAGTGAATAGTCCTTCAGGACGGAGCAGCAAAACGCCGATGAACACCACATAGGACAACAAAGCCTTGAGCGAGGGGTTGGTGTAGTGCATACCCACAGCCTCGACCAAACCCAGCAGCAAGCCACCAGCCAATGCACCAGCCATGCTGCCAAAGCCACCCAAGGTGATCACGATGAGGGCAGTGACTGTGTAAGGCTCGCCCATCGATGGGGCAATGGTGTAAGCCATGGACAACAAGCAACCTGCCACGCCCGACAACCCCAGTCCGATGCCAAACATCATCGGGTGCAGTTTCTGAGTATCGATACCCACCAATTGAGCCCCCAGTGGCGATTGCATCAGGGCGCGGACTCCTTTGCCCAACAGGGTCATGCGCAGCAACAGGATCAAAGCCGCACAAAAAGCCAAAGCCAGGGCGAACACCAATAATTTGTTCCCAGCGAACTGGCTATCACCGATCTTCACGGGTTCGGTCATGAAGTCATACCCGCGCAAATCCCCTCCCCAGACGTGACTGACCAAGTTTTGTACCAGGAACATCAGGCCAAAGGCCACCATCAAGCCACGAGCCTCAAAAATGTCGATTTGCGGTGAGGTCTGCGCCAAGCGGCGAAAGCAAGCCCAGTGGATCACCACCCCCAACGCCATCAAGAAGGCAAACGAGAAAGGCACCATCAGCAGTGGGCTCCAGCCGAAACTCGACTGCATCATCCAAGTGAGGTAGGCACCGAGCATCAAGAACTCGCCATGGGCAATGTTCAAAATGCGCATCAGGCCATACTGCAGGTTCAACCCTAAGGCAACCAAAGCGTAAATGCCCCCGGTGATCAAACCAGAGGCCAACAGTTCCAGCCAAGCGGAAATTGACATGCGTGCGAAAGGCTAAGTACAAAACCCCGGGCCCGGCATCTCAAACGCGCCGGCGCGGGGTCTGTGGGTGGGGCTCAGCTCCAGGCCGGCTTTTGGGTATTGATCTTGGCGGTGGCACGCGCTTGTGGCCACACCACTTCGAATTCACCGTTTTGCCATTGGCCGATCGTGCCTGGTGTACCCACATTCTCGCTACCGGCAAAACGGATGTCACCCAAAATGGTTTTATGGGTGGTGTTGGCCACGTAGTCGCGGATGGCCTTGCGATCAAGGCCTTGCAATTTGACAGCCTGAGTCAGGATCTCAAGACCAGCCCAGCAGGCCCCCGAGGCCCAACGGTCGGGCTCTTTCTTCTGGCTGGCCAAGTGGGCATCAAAGTAGGCTTTGGCCCCTGGGCTGGTCTTGCCGTTCCAGGATCCCATGCCCATGACCCCTTCGGCGCCCGCCTGGGTCATGACGTTCTTATAAAGCGGGAAGGCGGTGCCCACTGATGCATAAAACACCTTGGGATTAAAGCCGATCTCTTTGGATTGGCGACTGGCCAGGATGGTGTCGGGCGGATAGGTAAAGCCAACAAAAGCGTCCGGGTTCTTGTCTTTGATCGAGCGCAAAACGGGCAACAAGTCCTTGACGCCACCGGGATAGCTCTTGTCTTCGACCAAATTGATGCCACTGCCCTGTAGGGCCACCTTAAAGGCGGCGTAGTTCTCCAAGCCAAACAAATCATCCACATAAATGCAAGCCACGCTACGGATACCGTTGGCCTTGAACATATCGACGATGGCGTCGCACATGGGTTTAGGCTGCTGCAACAACAAAAAGAAATAAGGCAACTTCATCTCGACCAAGCGACGGCTGAGCGCCGTGGGGGCCAGGAAGGGGTATCCGAAGCGGTTGGCCAGGGGTGCCACGGCGAAGTTGGCGTTGCTGCCCCAAGGCGGCAATACCAAGTCAACTTTATCGCTGCCCATGAGTTTTTCATAGGTGCGCACCACGGTCTCCACATCGCTGCGATCGTCCGAGCTGATCAGTTCGATCTTGCGCTTAACACCTTTGACATCCAAGCCGCCAACGGCATTTTGGCGTTCGGCCCAGAGCAAATAGTTGGGCTCTTGGCTGACTTGGGCACCACCGGTCCAAGGGCCAGTACGGGACATCGTGTACCCGATGCGCACAGGTGCGTTTTGAGCCCATAGTTGCGGGGCCACCGCCAAACTGCCCAATGTGGCAGCAGTGGATTGAATGACCGAACGACGATTAGGCAAAGGGGCTTTGGGGCTCACGGCGAATCCTTGTCTAGAACAAAACGAGGATATGCTAATGGAATACCCGAAAGTCTATATAGGTAAAAACCAATAAGAAGATGTGGAGGCGCGGGCCGGAGTCGAACCGACCTACACGGATTTGCAATCCGGTGCATAACCGCTTTGCTACCGCACACGTTCAAGAAAATCAATAAGTTAGCGGAAATGTTTTGTGTGGGTTCGGCCTATATCAAACACTCAGTTGGACAGAAATTGGACCAACTCACGATACCAGTTACATCAAACATGTCAAGCCGACTGGGTTGGTCTATGCCGACCACCACGCCTATACTGGTCGATGGGGATCCCCTTTCAAAGTTCAACCTAACAAGACCCCACCGTACCCCCACCCCCCATTTTGATTTGGGTCCCTCCAGCGCTAGGTTGAACGGTGTTTTACTCAAACGCTGAGCACTTTTGAGAATCGTGTTCCATTAACGAAATTTGACAAACGCCAACCGAGTACTATTAATTAACTAGCGCTTCAGGGGTAGCAATCGGCCAAGCTGCGGTTG
>JBEBAJ010000119.1:0-7737 GCA_041158965.1 Pseudomonadota bacterium
CTGGCCGAGTTGCGCCGCGCACTGGCGGCTGACCCACGGGTGGAGGTGTTGCAAGACATGCGCCAGTTTGAGCGTGCGGATTTGACGGTTGATTTGTTGCAAGAAGCGCGGGAAAAGGTGGTGATCGGGCGCAATACTGCGGGTGGCGTGCGTGAATTCCAGTTGCGCTTGCGGGTGCGTTTGCGGGTTCGGGATCGCGCCGGCATAGAGCGCATACCGGATACCGAGTTGCTGCAACAGCGTGACATCAGCTTTAGCGAGTCGGCGGTGTTGTCGAAAGAGACAGAAGAGGAGCTCTTGTACCGAAATATGCAAAGCGATCTGGTGCAGCAAATTTTGTGGCGTTTGGCCCGCTTGCGGCCTGTGGCGGGCTGAGCCCATGCAAACCGCCTTGTCGATATTGGAGGCTCAGCTGGGCAAGGGCTTGAAGCCGGTGTATGTGTTGCACGGCGACGAGCCGTTGTTGCAGCAAGAGGCGGCCGATTTGATTCGGTCTACCGCACGGCAACAAGGCTTTACCGAGCGTTCGGTCTTTACGGTGGCGGGGGCGCATTTTGATTGGGGCGCGGTGCTGGCGGCTGGGGGGTCGATGAGCCTGTTTGCCGAGCGCCAGTTGATTGAGTTGCGGATTCCTTCGGGCAAGCCGGGCAAAGAGGGCAGCCAGGCCTTGCAGGAGCTGGCGGAGCAAACCGACGGCAACGATGCGCTGATGCTTTTGGTTTTGTTGCCGCGGCTGGACAAGGCCACGCTGGGCAGCGCCTGGTTTGCGGCGCTGGAGTCGCGTGGCATGCCCTGCCGCATCGATCCGATTGAGCGGGCCGCCTTGCCGGCGTGGATCGCGCACCGATTGTTGGCGCAGGGCCAGCGGGTGGCGGATGGCGATGCCGGGCAGGCCACTTTGCAATTCTTTGCCGATCGGGTGGAGGGCAATTTGCTGGCGGCGCATCAGGAAATTCAGAAGCTGGGCCTTTTGTACCCGCCAGGGGAGCTGGGTTTTGAGCAGGTGGAGGCCAGCGTGCTCAATGTCGCCCGCTACGATGTGTTCAAGCTGGGCGAGGCGGTGTTGTCCGGCCACAGGGCCCGGGTGCAGCGGATGCTGGACGGTTTGCAGGCCGAAGGTGAGTCGGAAGTGCTTGTTCACTTCGCTCTGACTGAAGATATCAAGGCCTTGCGGCAGGTGAAAGAGGCGGTGACGCAGGGGCAGCCTTTGCCCATGGCCATGCGCGAGAACCGGGTTTGGGGCTTGCGCGAGCGTTTGTTTGAGCGGGTGTTGCCGCGTCTGGCGATGGTGGACCTCGATAATTTGTTGTTGGCTGCCCACACTGTGGATGGTTTGGTCAAGGGCTTGCGCCAGCCTGAGTGGCCCCAGGACCCTTGGCAGGCCCTGCATCGCCTGGCGATGCAGCTGTGCCAAGCTTGTCAGCGCGTTTCGGCACGCCCGCTTTGAGCGGACCCGACCTACAATGGGGGGGATGAATGCCGTTTCCACCCAAGAGTTGGTGCGGGGTCTGGGTGCGCAAGCCCGTGAGGCCAGCGCACACATGGCCAAAGCCGGTGCAGCGCTGAAATCCAAGGCCCTGCGTGAACTGGCGGCCCTGTTGCGGGCCAATGTGTCTGATTTGTCCGCACGCAATCAACTCGATCTAGAGCGCGCCCAGGCGGCGGGGCTGGCGGCACCCATGGTGGATCGACTGCGCCTGACGCCGGCGGTGTTGGAGACTTGTGCGCTGGGCTGCGAGCAATTGGCGGCCATGCCCGACCCCATCGGAGAGGTGACGGGTTTGCGCCAGCAGCCCAGTGGCATACGCGTGGGCCAGATGCGTGTGCCCTTGGGGGTGTTTGGCATGGTGTACGAGAGCCGGCCCAATGTCACCATTGAGGCGGCGAGTCTTTCGATCAAGAGCGGCAATGCCTGTATTTTGCGCGGCGGCTCGGAGGCGATAGAGTCGAACAAAGCGCTGTCGGCCCTGGTGCAGCAGGCCCTGCGGGCGGTGGGTTTGCCCCCCGAGGCGGTGCAGTTGGTGCCGACCACCGATCGTGAGGCCGTGGGGGTTTTGATTGCCATGCCCGAGTTTGTGGATGTGATCATTCCGCGCGGCGGCAAGGGGCTGATTGAGCGCATCAGTGCGCAGGCCAAGGTGCCGGTGATCAAACACCTGGATGGCAATTGCCACACCTATGTGGACGACCCGGTGGACCTGGCGCTGGCCTTGCGGGTGAGCGATAACGCCAAGACCCAGAAATACAGCCCTTGCAATGCCACCGAGAGTTTGCTGGTGGCCAGAAGCATGGCGGCCGCATTTTTGCCCCGCCTGGCCGAAATGTGGGTGGAAAAGGGGGTGGAGTGGCGGGCCTGCCCGGAGTCGATGGCCTGGCTTCAGAAGGTGCCGGGTGTGCGCTGGCGCGAGGCCACCGAGCAGGATTGGAGCGAGGAATACCTGGCCCCGATCGTGAGTGTGAAGCTGGTGGACGGGGTGGATGAGGCCATTGCCCACATCAACCGGTATTCGAGCCACCACACCGATGCCATTCTCACCACCGACCATGTGCATGCCCAACGGTTTTTGCGCGAAGTGGATTCGGCCAGCGTAATGGTGAACGCCAGCACGCGCTTTGCCGATGGCTTTGAATATGGTTTGGGGGCCGAGATCGGCATTTCAACCGACAAGTTTCATGCCCGCGGGCCGGTGGGCATAGAAGGCCTGACTTCACTCAAGTGGGTGGTGTTGGGTCAGGGCGAAGTTCGCCTATAAATTGCAAAGGTCTTCATGGTTCCGCATCTCACCACCGCCCTCACTGGGCCCATCAATGAACTTGAGCAGCGCATTCTGGATTCGATGCCAGCCATAGAGCGCTGGTTTCGCCTGGAGTGGATGGAGCACACGCCGCCGTTTTATACCTCGGTCGATATACGCAACGCCGGCTTTAAGCTGGCGCCGGTGGACACCAACCTGTTTCCGGGCGGCTGGAACAACCTGACCCAGGAGATGTTGCCGCTGGCGGTGCAGGCGGCGATGGCGGCCATAGAAAAAATTTGCCCCGAGGCGCGCAATTTGCTGGTGATTCCTGAGAACCACACGCGCAACACGTTTTATTTGAGCAATGTGCAGCAGCTGCAGCGCATTTTTCAGATGGCGGGGCTGAATGTGCGCATCGGCTCGATCAACCCGGAGATCACAGAGAATACGCCGATCGCCCTGCCCAATGGCGAGACGGTGTTGCTGGAGCCGGTGATTCGCAGCAAGCGCCGTCTGGGTTTGAAAGACTTTGACCCGTGCACGATTTTGCTGAACAACGATTTGAGCGCAGGCATACCGGGCATTCTGGAAGATTTGCACGAGCAGTTTTTATTGCCGCCCCTGCACGCGGGCTGGAGCGTGCGGCGCAAGAGCCAGCACTTTGCCAGTTATGAGGAAGTGGCCAAGCGCTTTGGCAAGTTGTTGGGCATAGACCCCTGGCTGATCAACCCGATGTTCAACCAGTGTGGCGAGGTGAATTTTGGGGATGGCACGGGGTTGGAGTGTTTGCGCTCGAACACCGATGCGCTGCTGACCAAAATCCGCCGCAAATACAAGGAATACGGCATACAGGAAAAGCCTTTTGTCATCATCAAGGCCGATAACGGCACCTATGGCATGGGGATCATGACGGTGCGCGATGTCAAAGACCTCGATGCGCTGAACCGCAAGACGCGCAACAAGATGAGTGTGATCAAAGACGGGCAAGAGGTGTCTGAGGTGATCATTCAAGAAGGCGTGTTGACGCACGAGCAGATCAATGACGCGGTGGCCGAGCCGGTGGTGTACATGATGGACCGCTATGTGGTGGGAGGTTTTTACCGGGTGCATGCCGAGCGCGGCATCGATGAGAACCTGAATGCGCCTGGTGCGAGTTTTGTGCCGCTGGCTTTTGAGCAGTCGGCCCATACGCCGCAGCCCGGGGCCAAGGCCGGGGCCAGTGCACCGAACCGTTTTTATATGTATGGGGTGATCGGTCGCCTGGCCATGCTGGCCGCCAGCTATGAGCTGGAGGCCACTGACCCTGACGCGGAGATCTACGACTGATGTCTGCACATTCGAATTCCGCATCTTCGCTGGGCGCTCTGACGCTGGGGGCCATAGGGGTCGTTTATGGCGACATCGGCACCAGCGTGCTGTATGCCATGAAGGAGGTGTTCAATTCGGGCCATGTGCCGTTCACCCATGACAATGTGTACGGCATTTTGTCGATTTTCTTCTGGACCTTGACGATGATCGTCTCGGTGAAGTATGTGAGCCTGGTGCTGCGTGCCGATAACCACGGGGAAGGTGGTTTGGTGGCGATGCTGGCGCTGGCCTCAGAGTCGGTGAAGCACCGCCCGCGGCTGCGCCGCACTTTGCTGTTGTTGGGTATTTTTGGCACCTGTCTTTTTTATGGCGATGGCGTGATCACGCCGGCAATTTCGGTGTTGTCTGCGGTGGAGGGACTGGAGGTGGTTTCGCCCGCATTCAACAAGGCCGTCATTCCGCTGACGCTGATCATTTTGTTCACCCTGTTTTGGGTGCAAAAGCGCGGCACAGGGGGGATAGGGAAGTTTTTTGGCCCGATCACGCTGGTGTGGTTTGCGGTCATTTCTTTGCTGGGGGTGTATCACATCGGCAGCCACCCCGATATTTTGTGGGCGATCAGCCCGCACCATGCCTTGCGCTTCGTGATGGAGCAGCCGGGGGTGACCTTCATCATTTTGGGGGCCGTGGTCTTGTGCGTCACGGGCGGTGAGGCGCTGTATGCGGACATGGGGCATTTTGGCAAGAAGCCCATCCGTCTGGCGTGGTTTGCGATTGTCATGCCCGCCTTGACGCTGAACTATTTCGGCCAAGGCGCATTGTTGCTGGAAGACCCCAAGGCGGTGGCCAACCCGTTCTTTCTGATGGCGCCTGACTGGGCGATGCTGCCGCTGGTGATATTGGCCACGGCGGCGACGGTGATTGCATCGCAGGCTTTGATTTCGGGCGCGTTCAGCGTGACCAAGCAGGTGATACAGCTGGGGTTTTTGCCGCGCCTGCAAATTCAGCACACCAGTGTGCGCGATACCGGGCAAATTTACATTCCCTTTGTGAACTGGGGCTTGTTTGGCGCGATTGTGCTGGCGGTGATGATGTTCAAGTCTTCCAGTAATTTGGCGGCGGCTTATGGCATTGCGGTGTGTACCGATATGTTGATCACCACAGTGCTGACTTTTTATGTGATTCGGTACAGCTGGAAGTACCCTTTGTGGCTGTGCCTGGCTTCGACGGGTGTGTTTTTTGTGATTGATTTTGCGTTTTGGGCGTCGAATTTGCTGAAGCTGTTTGAGGGGGGTTGGTTCCCTCTGTTCATCGGCGGGGTGATCTTGACCTTTATGCTGACCTGGCACGACGGGCGTTTGCTGTACAAATCGAAATTGCTGGACGAGGCTTTGCCTTTGCAAGAGTTTTTGGACTCGGTGTTCCTGGCCCCGCCGGTGCGCGTGGAGGGCACGGCGGTGTTTCTGACCAATGAGTTGGGGGTGGTGCCCAACGCGATGTTGCACAACCTCAAGCACAACAAGGTGCTGCATGAGCGCAATTTGTTTGTGAGCGTGCAAAGCCATGGCGTGCCCTGGATCGGGATGGACAAGCGGCTGGAGGTCACTTCGCTGCACCATGACTGCTGGCAGGTGGTGATTCACTACGGGTTCAAGAATGACCCGGATGTGCCTGGCGCCCTGGCGATGCTCAACAGCCATGGTTGCCCGCCGATGGATGCCATGCGCACCAGTTACTTTTTGTCGCGCGACAGCATTGTGCCGACGGTGGGCGGCGGCATGGCCACCTGGCGTGAAAAGCTGTTTGCGCAGATGCACCTGAACGCCAGCGCAGCGGCCGATTTCTTGAACTTGCCCTCGAACTCAGTGGTTGAGATGGGCAGCAAAATAGAGATCTGAGCCATGGAGCTGCTTTTTGTCGTTGACCCGATTGACACGTTCAAGACCCATAAGGACACGACGTTTGCCATGATGCGCGAGGCGCAGCGCCGTGGGCATGCGATTTGGGTGTGTGAGCCGCGCGAGGTGTCTTGGCAAAGCGGCACATGCGTTCAGGCCCAGGCCACGCACATAGAGCTGACGGGGCAGGCCGAGGCCTGGTACCGCGTGGCCGGGACGCAGGCGCGTGAGTTGCGGGGTTTTGACCGTGTGCTGATGCGCAAGGACCCGCCTTTTGATGCCGAGTATTTTTATGCCACGCATTTGCTGGGGCAGGCCGAGCGCGAGGGAGCGCGGGTGTTCAACAAGCCTTCGGCTTTGCGCGAGCACCCCGAGAAACTGGCCATCCTGGAGTTTGCGCAGTTTGTGTCGCCGACGCTGGTCACGCGCGATGCGGCGCAGATCCGGGCTTTTCATGCCGAGCACGGGGACATCATTCTGAAGCCGCTCGATGGCATGGGTGGCATGGGTATTTTTCGGGTGAAGTCAGACGGCCTGAATCTGGGCGGGATCATCGAGACGCTGAACCGCGAGGGGGCGCAAACGGTGATGGTGCAGAAATTCATTCCTGACATTGCCCAGGGCGACAAGCGCGTGTTGCTGATACAGGGGCGGCCTGTGCCCTTTTGTCTGGCGCGCATTCCGCAAGGCGGCGAAGTGCGGGGCAATTTGGCCGCCGGGGGCAAGGGGGTGGCCCAGCCTTTGTCGGCGCGTGACCGCGAGATTGCCGAGGCTTTGGGCCCGACCCTGGCTGCGCGGGGTTTGTTGCTGGTGGGGCTGGACATCATCGGCGAGCGCCTGACCGAGATCAATGTGACGAGCCCGACTTGTTTTCAGGAGATCCACGACCAGAGCGGGTGTGATGTGCCCGCGATTTTTATAGACGCGCTGGAGCATGCCTGAGGCCGGGGGCGGTGAGTAAGGCTGTGTAAATTTGGCACACAGCGTGTTTTGCAGCGCTGCCTTAGACGCGTTCGCCGTCGACAAATACCGCGAGTTCACCGCTTTGAAGATCGGTCCAAACTTCGTCTTGGGTGAGTGGTGTGGTCACCACCACGGCAACCCGGTCGGTGGGCAGGGTGTGCTCGGCAAAGTTGACGCTGAGGTCGGCATCGCGCAAGGTGGCGGTGGCAAAAGGGTGGCGGCGCTCGATGTAGCAGAGGTGGGTGCTGGCATGCGCCCAGAGCGCCTGGCCGTTGGAGAGCAGCATGTTGAAGGGCCCGTGGCGGGCGATTTGGGGCAGCAATTCGCCCAGGGTCAGGGTGAGCTCGGCCACGCTGGGCAGTTGGGCGTGTGACTTGGCCAGCTCTTGCATCAGCCAGCAAAAGGCGCGTTCGCTGTCGGTGTCGCCCACGGGTTTGAAGTGGCCGTGCAAGTGCGGTGCGTGGCCGACCAGATTGCCGTTGTGGGCCAGCACCCAGTAGCGGCCCCATAGCTCGCGCACAAAGGGGTGGCAGTTTTGCAGGGCCACTTGGCCCTGGGTGGCTTTGCGGATGTGGGCGATGAGGTGGCGGCTTTTGATGGGGTACTGGCGCAGCAACTCTGCGACCGGTGAGCTGCTGGCGGGCAAGTGGTCGACGAAGTGGCGCAGACCGCGTGGGTCGGGGTCGCCTTCAAAGAAAGCGACGCCCCATCCGTCGGCATGGTGATCGGTGAGCCCGCCGCGCCGTGTGAAGCCGCTGAAGCTGAAGGTGGCGTCGGTGGGCCGGTTGCAGTTGAGACCCAGCAGTTGGCACATGGGGCGATTATGGCTG
>JBEBAJ010000120.1:0-7697 GCA_041158965.1 Pseudomonadota bacterium
TTCTTTCGGTGCAAAGACGGTGAAGGTTGCCACGCGCTTGGTGCGGTCAATTTGCACGCCGACATGGGTGTATGTCAAGCCATCGTGATCGATGGTGCGGCTGATCGGTGTCAGCTCGACCCCTTTGACGCCGGCCGGGCGAATGCTGCCTGCGGCCAGTTTCACGGCACGCTCTTTGACCACTTCCTTGAAGACGGCGGGCTTGGCGATGGCATCGACCAGGCGCCAATCGACGGCTTTTTGGCCGCGCACACCTTCCACACTGGTGCAGAAGATATCGGCATGGTCATGGCGCACATGGCGCTTGTCGGTGACGCGGGTCAGGCCACCGGTACCCGGCAAAACCCCCAGCAGGGGCACTTCAGGCAGCGAGACGGCAGAGGTCCGGTCGTCGATCAAGACGATGTCGTCGCAAGCCAGGGCCAGTTCGTAGCCACCGCCCGCGCAGGCGCCATTCAGGGCGGCGACAAACTTCAAGCCATCGTGTTTGCTGGAGTCTTCGATGCCGTTGCGGGTCTCGTTGGTGAATTTACAAAAGTTGACCTTCCAGCCGTGGGTGGAAACCCCTAGCATGAAAATGTTGGCCCCTGAGCAAAAAACGCGGTCTTTCAGACTGGTCACGACCACGGTGCGCACTTCGGGGTGCTCGAAGCGGATGCGATTGAGTGCGTCGTGCAGTTCGATGTCCACGCCCAAGTCGTAGCTGTTGAGCTTCAACTTGTAGCCTGGGCGGATGCCAGCGTCTTCGTTGATGTTGATCGACAGTGTGGCGATCTCACCATCAAAAGCCAGGTTGATGTGCTTGTATTGGGCCGGGTTGGTTTGGTAATTGACGGGTGTTGAAACGTTCATCTTTGTCTCCTTGGGTAGATCAATGCGGGTCAGTGGAAATGCATTTTTTTGCACGCATGCGAAGTTTAATGCATGTTTTGACGATGGTCAAATGTATTTTATTGCATTTAATTGGTATTTACCCTAATTTTGGGTCGTTGGGGATGGCGTTGAAGTCGTACCCGGTTGGCTTTCAAATGAAAGTGTTTTTTGCGATCTTTTATGTTCAAAACACAAGTAAAATGTCATTTGTTTGGAAACCAAGGCCGGTGCCACCCTCATTGGTCAAAAGTCTTTTGCCATGAATGAGGGAAAACCCCAATCAAAAGGGCTTTTCAAAAATGCATTTTAATGCATAATCTATATCAAGCACAATAATTCATAAAGCAAAGACCGTGGCTGCGCAAAAACAAAGACAAAAAA
The DNA here is from genome assembly GCA_041158965.1 of Pseudomonadota bacterium. Taxonomy (GTDB): domain Bacteria; phylum Pseudomonadota; class Gammaproteobacteria; order Burkholderiales; family Burkholderiaceae_C; genus Limnohabitans. Next base: position 1,255 of record JBEBAJ010000120.1, read on the forward strand.
TGCAATGGATTGCATGATGTGAGTGCGACACAGAGACACACCCAAGGAGACAAAACCAATGAATGCGAGCATCAACCCACCGCCAGAGCAGTTCAATTTCGCCCAAAAATTGATCGAAAGCAATCGCGTGCGAAATACCAAAACAGCGCTGATCGACGATTGGGGTCAATTGACTTACGGGGAACTCAGCGAACAGATCCAACGCTTCGCTGGCGGCCTTCAGGCATTGGGGCTGAAAAGGGAAGAGCGGGTCTTATTGCTGATGCAAGACAGCTGTGATTGGGTGGTGGCATTTTTGGGGTCGCTTTATGCAGGCGTCGTGCCTGTGGCGGTCAACACCCTGCTGACCGCTGAAGATTACGCCTTCATGTTGGCCAACAGCCGGGCACAAGCAGCATTGGTCTCTGGCCCTTTGCTTGCGACTTTGCAAGGTGGCATGGGGATGGCCAAGACCGAAATCCAGCGGGTGGTGGTCTCACGCCCCAGCGAGCCCTTAAAAGACGGCCAGGTCGATATGGCTGATTTCGTGTCCAAAGGCGCGCTGGTGTCGTCGGCCAAAACCATGGCGGATGAGCCGGCATTTTGGCTGTATTCCTCCGGCTCAACCGGAAAACCCAAAGGGACCGTGCATAGCCAAGGCAATCTGTACTGGACTGCAGAGCTTTATGGCAAGGGCATCCTCAATTTGCGTGAGAGCGACATTGTGTTCTCGGCCGCCAAGCTCTTTTTTGCTTACGGCTTAGGCAATGCCTTGACTTTCCCCCTCAGCGTAGGAGCGACAGTTGTCTTGATGTCGGAGCGGCCCACGCCTCAAGCCACCTTCAAGCGCTTGGTCGAAAAAAAACCCACTGTTTTTTATGGCGCACCCACTGGCTACGGCGGCATGCTGGCCAGCCCCGATTTGCCTGCAAAATCACAAGTCGCTCTTCGACTATGTTCCTCGGCTGGAGAGGCATTGCCGAAAGACATCGGCGAGCGCTGGACGAAGCACTTTGGCTGTGAAATCATCGATGGCATCGGCTCCACCGAAATGCTGCACGTCTTTCTATCCAACCGTCCTGGCGATGTGCGCTACGGCACCACCGGCAAAGCGGTGGAGGGTTATGAGCTGGAGCTGAGGAACGAGGATGGAAGTGTGGTCACAGCGCACGATCAGATCGGCGATCTCTACATCAAAGGGCCCAGCAGTGCCTTGATGTATTGGAATCATCGCGAAAAGTCTCGCGACACCTTTCAAGGCGCCTGGACCAAGAGTGGTGATAAATATGTGCGTGACGCCGAAGGCTATTACACCTATGCCGGCAGGAATGACGACATGCTCAAAGTCAGCGGCATTTACGTGTCTCCCTTCGAGGTTGAGGCCACGCTGGTCCAACACCCCAGCATCCTGGAGGCTGCGGTGATCGGCAAGGAAGACTCGGACGGACTGACCAAAACCAAAGCCTTCATCGTGCTCAAGCCTGGACAGGCCTTGACCGAAGCCGAGGTGAAATCGTTTGTCAAGGAACGACTGGCGCCCTACAAATATCCGCGCTTCATTGAGTTTGTGGCCGAGTTGCCGAAAACCGCCACTGGAAAAATCCAGCGATTCCGGCTCAGGGAACAAGAGAAGCAACACCACTGAAAGGGGTGCGACTGAATTGAATTTGAATCGGGAGAGATTCTGCGAGCCATCGCAGAGCGCCGAAGGAGCAACCGCCCCGGAAACTCTCAGGCAAAAGGACCGATTCGAAAAGACAGGTGACTGTCAAATACTCTGAATAGCGAACGCGATCGATGATCGCGTTCCACCGAAGGAGCAAGTTTCTGGTGGCTGAACCACAGAGACGAATCTCACGGGTTTTGAACAGAGGGGGTCATGAGGCGCACATTGGGGTGCGCAGCATGTCTCGCTCATTGAAACCATTTTGTTGTGAGATTGAATCATGAAAAAACACTTGGTCGTTATTGGCGGTGGCATCACCGGGGTGACTTCTGCTTATGCCCTGGTCCAACAAGGGTTCGAAGTCACCCTGATCGAAAAAAATCGTTACCCTGGCATGGAAACTTCATATGCCAACGGAGGGCAGTTGTCGGCTTCAAATGCCGAGGTCTGGACCCACCCTTCTACCTTGGTCAAGGGGCTGAAGTGGATGTTCAAAAACGACGCCCCATTGCTGATGAACCCTACGCCGACTTGGCACAAGCTCAGCTGGATGGCCGAGTTCATTGCAGCCATACCCAAATACAAAGAAAACACGATTGCAACGGCACGCATGGCCATTGAGTCAAGAGCCCATCATTTCGCATGGGCCGAAGCTGAAGGCATAGATTTTGACCATCAGCGCAAAGGCATCTTGCACTTCTATCGCGATAAAAAAGGATTTGACCACGCTGGGCAAGTCTCGAAGTTGTTGGCTCAGGGCGGATTGCCCCGACGCGCTGTCACTTTAGAGGAAATCCGCGCGATCGAACCCACCCTGCACGGCGACTATTACGGTGGTTATTACACTGAAAGCGACTCAACCGGTGACATCCATAAATTCACATACGGTTTGGCCAAAGCCTGCGAGCGTTTGGGCGTAAAAATCCTGAACGAGCATGAGGTGCTCAGCGTGGCGGCTAACGGCCAAAGCGCATTTGTTCAAGTCAAACATGCTGGTGACACGGACTCGCTCACATTCGATGGCATCGTCGTGTGTGCCGGTGTCCATGGCCGTCGACTGGCAGCGCAACTGGGCGATCGGCTCAATATCTACCCGGTCAAGGGCTACTCGATCACGGTCAATCTGCCTGACCAGGGTAGCCAGGCGGCAGCGCCGTATGTCAGCCTTCTCGATGACGAGACCAAATTGGTCACCAGCCGTTTGGGGGCAGACCGCTTCCGCGTGGCCGGAACTGCAGAGTACAACGGCATCAATTTGGACATTCGCGCGGATCGCATTCAGCCGCTGATCCGTTGGGTGAACCAGTGTTTCCCCGGCATAGACACCCGAAAAGTCGTTCCCTGGGCCGGATTGCGTCCCATGATGCCCAATATGCTCCCGCGCGTGGGTGCCGGCCATAAATCCAATGTGTTTTACAACACTGGCCATGGACATCTGGGCTGGACCCTGAGTGCCATCACGGCGCACCAATTGGCAGGTCATGTCATGTCTTGGGCGCAAGAGCAGGTGGGCGTGCCTGTGTTCGCCGAGCTGAAAAAAGCTTAATTCCAACCTCAAAAAAATTGGATTTTTATTCAACATCGCCATTGCTTTTAATCATGCAACCACGCAATGGCGCACTAAGGAGATATGTATGTCAATGATCAGTTATCAGGTCGAGAGTTTTGGCCGCCCTCTGGCACAAGTGGTTCGAGATATCCCCACGCCGCAAGGCTCAGAAGTGGTGATCAAGGTGGGCAGTTGCGGTGTATGTCACAGCGATGTGCATTTGCACGATGGCTTCTTTGACTTGGGCAATGAGGTGAAGCTGGATATGACGCGCACCGTCAAACCTCCACGCACGTTGGGCCACGAAATCGCTGGCACGGTCGTGGCGGTCGGTCCGCAGGCCCAAGGCGTCAAGGTCGGGGACAAGCGAGTGGTGTTTCCATGGATAGGATGCGGCACATGCTCTCTTTGTCTGGCTGGTGATGAGCATTTATGTAACGCACCGCAAGCCCTGGGCGTGCACCGTGATGGCGGGTTTTCCACACATACCTTGGTCCCTCACCCCAAATACCTATTGGACTACGGCTCATTGGCCGAAGAGCAGGCTTGTACCTATGCGTGTTCTGGTCTAACAGCCTATAGCGCATTGAAAAAAGTGGCGCCGCTCGGCCCTACAGATCCTTTGCTCATCATCGGTGCCGGTGGCGTGGGGCTGTCAGCCATTAGGTTGGCGCGGCATATGTTCGAACCCCCTCCCATCGTGGTCGAGCTGGATCGCTCCAAATGGGATGTGGCTCTTGCGGCAGGAGCCGGAGAAATCATCGATCCGAACGCCGAAGGTGCGCTCAAGTCGCTGCTCAAAGCCACGGGCGGTGTCGCTGCCGCCATTGATTTTGTCGGCGCAGGTGCCACCTTCCAGTTCGGATTCAATGCCTTGCGCAAGGCGGGTCGGTTGGTTTGTGTGGGGCTTTTTGGTGGCTCTACGCCCATTGTGCCCGCCATGGTATCGATGAAGTCGGTCAACGTGACGGGGTCGTATGTGGGCAGCTTGCAGGAAATGCAAGAGCTCATGGCGATTGCCCGCACGGGCGTATTGCCGGACCTGCCTCTGGGTACACAAGAGCTGGGCTCAGCCACACAAGCTTTGGAGGCCTTGCGCGCAGGGCATATTCGCGGTCGCACGATCCTCAAGTGATCGGCCAACACACAAAGCACCAGGATCAACCTCATGGAACAAGCCAACTGGAACACCCTCAGCCCTGCCCATATGTGGCGGGAATGGATCGCCAAAAGCGAGGCCCAATGGAGCGAAGCGATCTCGCAATGGTTGAAAGACCAGCATGCGGGCGAGGCCATGAACCGTCAATTGTGCGAGCTGCAATTGATGCACAGGCAGTTTTCAGAGTTGGCGCAAGCTTCATTGGCCCTGGCCAATATGCCTTCACGCCATGACTTTGAGGCGCTGGATGAGCGCATGGGACGACTGGAGGATGGTTTTGCGCAAGTTCAAGCCAGTTTGTCGCAGTTGATCCTGATCTTGTCACGATCCCCCGCAGCGAACACCGGATTAGCGGTCAAAGCCCCGGCTCGGAACCGCCAGCCCGCCAGCCCGGCCCGCAAGCCCAGGGGTTGAAAGTGACTGAACTCAACCCACGCCCAGCCGCTCTGTCCAGCCTGCCCAGCCCTGTGCAAATGGCGCTGGAGCGGGTGGGTCTGACAGGCACGGATTTTGTCGGTCTGACGGGTCGCTTGGGCGCCTCACCCAAGGACACCATCTACGCTCATGGCACCCTCAAGCTGCATCACTTCCGGCCACAGTCTGATCAACTGTACCGCGTCCCGGTCCTGATAGTGACTTCACTGGTCAATCAGCCATATATTTTGGACTTGGTGCCCGGGCAAAGCATGGTCGAGTTTTTGCTCCAGCAAGGGTTTGATGTCTACATGATCGAGTGGGGGCGCCCTCGCAAGGAACATCGGCACCTCACACTGGAAGACCATGTGCTTGATCGGCTTGACGCTTGTGTCAACCAGGTGCTGGCCCACAGTGGCGAGCGTGAGCTTTCGATCATTGGGTACTGTGTGGGCGGCTTGCTGTCTGTGCTTTGGGCTGCGCTCAACGCAGACCGCAAGGACGGCGGCCACAAGACGGCTTTGGAAAATCTGGTTTGTATGGCCACCCCCGTCAATAGCGATGGTCTGGAGTCACTCAAGGCCTGGATGGGGAATGATTTCGACGAAGAAACCCTCTTGTCGCAATACGGCAATGTGCCTGCTGAGTGGGTGCAAAACACTCTCAGGGCATTGCGCCCTTTGGGCAAGGTGGCAGGTGCCATGAATTTGCTCAATCAAGCCGGCAATGAGGAAGTGATTCGCAGCCAATTGCGCATGGGCAAATGGGAAAGCGACAACATTCCTTTCCCTGGCGGCGTTTTCCGGCAAATGGTCAAAGCCTTTCTGCGCGAGAACCGCCTCATTCATGGTGGCTGGGAGATCGGTGGACGCATCGTGGATTTGAAAAAAATTCGTGCCCCGTTTCTACACTTGCTGGCCCAGGATGACCACATCACCCCATATGCATCGTCACGTGACTTGGTGCAAATGGTTGGAAGCAAAGACCGACAAGAGCTCATTCTGAAGGGGGGGCATGTCGGATTGGTGGCTGGGCGTGGCGCACAAACACGGATGTGGCCGGCGCTGGAGGCTTGGCTGGCCCCAAGATCAATTTAAGGAAGCTCTACAAAACTTGCACGCAGCGAGTTTTGCAGAGCTTCCTTATTTCTCATCTTTTACATCATCACAAGGACATCGAATGCGTTGCTACTGTGTGCTCCATCACGGACAAGCCCTGGAATTGGTTGAAAAGCCCATTCCTCAACCCCAAGGGACGGAGGTATTGCTCAAAGTCAAAGCCGCCGGAGTGTGTCATACCGACTTGCACCTCTGGGAGGGGCATTACGACATGGGGGGCGGCAAAAAACTCACCCTGGCCGAGCGGGGGATCAAGCCGCCGTTGACCTTGAGTCATGAAATTGTGGGCGAAATCGTGGCTTTTGGCCCCAATGCCCAAGCCAACGCCGAAGTGAGCCTTGGACAAGTGTCCTTGGTTCACCCTTGGATTGGCTGTGGCGAATGTGCGGCCTGTCAACGCGGGGAGGAAAACATTTGCGTCAAACCCCAGGCGCTCGGTGTGGCCCGGCCGGGTGGTTTCGCAGATTACGTGATCGTTCCCCATCCGCGCTATTTGTTGGATATTGGGTCACTGGAGCCGGCACAAGCTGCACCATTGGCTTGTGCGGGTGTGACCAC
>JBEBAJ010000121.1:0-7695 GCA_041158965.1 Pseudomonadota bacterium
TGGCTTTCGGCCAGCGTGACAAACTGGCAGCCGGGTGCGGCCAACATGCTGGGCTTGCCCGGGTAAGCAAAGAAAGCCACCGGGGGACGGGCGGCGACCAGAATGATTTGCTCATATTCGGCCAGCATCTTCACCGCCAGATCGACGCTGTAGGGCACCCGCTTCGGGGTGACCCGCCCGGCGCCGCGCTCAAGCCGAGCCACGCTGTATTCGCACAGCACATCGGCCTGGCAATGGGCGGCAATGCGACCGGCCCATTGCAGGGCCGTCTCGCGACCGGCGATGCCGCCCAGCAGCAGGGCGGTTTTGCGGCCTTTTCGCAGCGCTTGTGCACAGGCATCGACCGCCACGCCAGCCACGGGCTCGCGGGTCGGGCGGGGTCGCTTGGCCACCACTTCTCCACCCGGGTTCCAGGCGGTGTCGGCCGGCAGTATCAGAGTGGCGATTTGGCCGGGCGGTTGCAGTGCGGCGGTGACGGCATCGGCTCCGGCGCGCGCCACCTGGGTGCTGTCGTGACAAGTCTGCACCCAGTGCGACATGGGCCTGGCCACCCCTTCGATGTCGCTGGTCAGCGGTGCGTTGTGTTCGATGTGATAAGTGGCATGCTCGCCCACGATGTTCACCATGCCCGAGCCGGCCTTTTTGGCGTTGTGCATATTGGCCAAGCCGTTGCCCAAACCCGGCCCCAGGTGCAAGAGGGTGCAGGCGGGTTTGTCGGCCATGCGGTAGTAGCCGTCGGCGGCGGCGGTGACCACCCCTTCAAACAGGCCCAGCACACAGCGCATGCCCTCGACTTTGTCGAGGGCTGCCACAAAGTGCATCTCTGATGTGCCAGGGTTGGCAAAACACAATTCCACGCCTTGCTGGACAAGGGTGCGGGTCAGACTTTCGGCGCCGTTCATGGGGTCTCCTTGGCTCACCTGGGGTTTTGCAGAGCTTACCAAGTATAGGGATGACCCCATGAAATGGTGTCGCCAGGGTATCGCCAGACCCGGTCTTCATCGGCAAAATGGCGGGCATGTCAAACAGGAGAAACCCACATGTTTTACGGAGAGATCGAGGGCAGCGGTTTTGAAGTGATCGAGCCCGAGTTCGCGCAGACTTTTGTCGGGCACGCCCGGCTTGAGCGCCTGTACACCGGATGCCGTTGGGCCGAAGGGCCGGCCTGGTTTGGCGGCGGGCGTTATTTGCTGTGGTCTGACCTGCCCAACAACCGAATCATGCGCTATGACGAGACCGACGGCCACGTGTCGGTGTTTCGTGCCCCCAGCCAGTTTGCCAACGGCAACACGGTCGATTTGCAAGGCCGTTTGATCACTTGCGAGCACCAGGGGCGGCGGGTTTCGCGCACCGAGCACGACGGGCGTGTGGTGACACTGGCCGACAGTTACGGGGGCAAACGCCTGAATTCGCCCAACGATGTGGTGGTGAAGTCAGACGGCTCGATCTGGTTCACCGACCCCGATTACGGCATCATTGCGGACTATGAAGGCAGCCGCAGCACGCGCGAACAAGACGGCTGCCATGTCTACCGCATCGACCCGCACAGCGGCGCAGTGAGCCGGGTGGCCAGCGACTTTGACCATCCCAACGGCCTGGCTTTTTCGCGCGATGAAAAGCAGTTGTTTATTGCCGACAGTGGTTACACCGAGGGCCCCGATCACCCGCGCCACATCAGGGTCTTTGACGTGTCGGCAGATGGCAAGACTTTGGGGGCGTCGAAGGTGTTTGCCACCTGTCCAGCCGGGTTTTTCGACGGGTTTCGCATCGACGAGGCGGGCCGCGTCTGGACCAGCTCGGCCCAGGGGGTCTTGTGCCACAGCCCCGATGGCCGCCTGATCGGGCGCATCCGGGTGCCCGAAATGGTCGCCAACTTGACTTTTGGAGGGCTTGCTCGCAATCGCCTATTTATTTGTGGCACCACTTCGTTGTATGCTGTTTATCTTAAGATCAACGGATGAGGAGAATCCCATGACAGTTCGCAGCCTGAGCTTGGCCAAATCCAGCGCATCCAAACCGATACGCCACACCTCGCAAAGCGCGGTGGCCGCCATCAAGGCCCTGGTGCCCCAGATTGCGGCGCGGGCCCGTGAGACCGAGCAATTGCGCCGGGTCCACCCTGACACCATCCGTGAGCTTCACGAGGCCGGGCTGATGCGACTGATGCAGCCGGCGCGCTACGGCGGGTCTGAGCTTTGGCTCGATGACCTCATGAACGTGGTGTTCGAAATCGGCAAGGTTTGTGCATCGACCGCCTGGGTTTATTCCAACCTGGCCTCGCATGCATGGAACATCGGCCAGTTTGAATTGCAAGCCCAGGAAGACGTGTGGGCCAAGGACCCCGATGCGTTGGCTGCCACGGGTTTGGCGTTCCCCTGCGGCAAAGCCAAGGTGGTCGACGGCGGGTATCAGTTGTCCGGGCGCTGGCCGTTTTGCAGCGGCATCAATGCCTGCACCTGGATGCTGGTCGGCGCCATGACCGAACAAGAAGGCGGGCCACCGCAGCGCCGGTTTTTCCTGGTGCACGAAAAAGACTTTACTGTCTACGACAACTGGAACACCTTCGGCCTGACGGGCACGGGCAGCCATGATATCGAAATGAAAGATGCTTTCGTGCCCGCGCACCGCAGCGTGTCGGCGGAAATCTTCGCCGCTGCCCAGCATCTGCCGGGTGCCAAGTTGTATGACAACCCCTTGTTTGGCATGCCGACTTTTGCCGCCTTCGCCTATGTGCTGTGCGCCACACCTGTGGCCGCTGCCAAGGGCGCGGTCGAGCAGCTCACCTCTAACCTGCGGCAACGCGCCGGTACCTACACCGGGGCCCGTCTGGCCGAGATGAATTCGGTGCAGATGCGCATTGCCGAGGCCAGTGCCTGTGTGGAGTTTGCCGAGACCGTGATCAGACGCGATTGGCAGGCCCTGGAGGCCTGTGCCAAAGCCCGTGACTACCCCAGCATGGAGACCAAACTGAGCTGGAAGCGCAATGCCGCATTTGCCACCCAGTTGGCGGTGCGCGCTGTCGACGCGCTCATGCCCGCTTCGGGTGCGGGAGGCTTGTCGGCGGAGGGGCCCTTGCAGCGCCAGTTCCGCGACATCCATGCTGCCTCGGCGCATATTGCGCTGACTTGGGACATCCATGGCGCGGCTTATGGCCAAAGCGCACTGGGCCTGCCTTCGCCAGCCGGTTTCCTCCTCTGAATGACCCGATAACCTCATCAGTAATCAGGTGATTAATTCATCGTTTGCCCTAATGGCCTATTCTCGGGAAAACGCTATCGTTTTGTCTTAGAAAGGTCGAACCCGGAGTCCGATCATGCCAGTCACATCCATCAATCATTTTTTGATCCGCGCCGCCGACATAGAACGCACCAAAGATTTCTATGTCGATGTGTTGGGTTTTGAGGTCGCGCCCAGGCCCGATTTCCCTTTTCCGGGTTATTGGCTGGGTGCCAATGGCAGCATCCAGGTGCATGTGGCGCAAGACGGCATCGACAATCGCAGTTTTTATTACCTGGGCACTCCGGATGATGCGGCCAATGGCCAAACCGGCGTGATCGATCATGTGGCCTTTTTGTGCGAAGATCCGGCCAATTTCATTCAGCGCCTTGATCAACAAGGCGTGAAGTACCGGACCCGCTTTTTGCCCGATAACCAGTTGTTTCAGCTTTTTTTGCGTGACCCCGATGGGGTCATGATCGAACTCAATTTCTTCGGTGTCGAAGATGTCGCTGCTTTTGGCGGCGAGAATTACACACAAATGGCCCGCGTAGATTGAGTTTTTTGGTGGTCCTTACAACTTCAGGAGTCAGTAACATGGAAATGAATCGTCGCAAAGTTTTGAGCACCGCCGGTGCCGCGGTCGTGGCCTCTCAATTAGGGGTTGGTCAGGTCTGGGCCCAGGGCGGTCCGCTCAAACTGGGCATGAGCATGCCGCAGACGGGCCCATTGGGCGCAGGCGGCCAGTCGGCCTTGTTGGCTTTGCGCATGTGGGTCGATGATGTGAACGCCAAGGGCGGCCTGTTGGGCCGCAAGGTGGAGTTGACCGCCTACGACGATCAGTCCAACGGCGCCAACACCCCGGGCATCTACACCAAACTGCTTGATGTGGACAAGGTCGATCTGCTGATCGCCCCTTACGGCACCAACGTGACTGCCCCGATCATGCCTTTGGTCAAAGAGCGCAAGAAATTGCTGATGGGCAACTTCTCTTTCCAGGTCAACGCCCGCCCGCAGCACGACATGTGGTTCAACAATGCCCCTTGGAACGATGCACGCGGCTGGTCTGAAGGTTTCTTTGGCATGGGCAAGTCTGCGGGTGCCAAAACCGCTGCCATCGTCGCTGCCGACGGTGAATTCCAGCAAAACCTGGCCAATGGCGCACGTGAAGTTTTGAAGCAAGCCGGTGGCATGAACATCGTCTTCGATCAGAACTACCCCCCCAACAGCACCGATTTCTCGTCCATCGTTCGCGCCATCCGTGCCTCACGTGCAGAGGTCATTTTTGTGGCTTGCTACCCCTCGGAGGCGGTGGCATTCATGCGTTCGGTCAATGAGATCGGCCTGGGTTCGCAGACCGTGTTGTTCGGCGGCGGCATGGTTGGCTTGCAATTCACGCCCATCATGCGAACCCTGGGCAGCCTGCTCAACGGCGTGACCAACTACAACACCTGGGTGCCGGGTGTGCAGTACCCCGGCATCGACGATTTCTTCAAGCGCTATGCCGACCGCGCCAACGCCGCCAAGGTGGATCCGTTGGGCTTTTATATTGCGCCGTTCAATTACTCGTCGGGTCAAATGCTGGAGGCGGCCGTCAACGCCACCAAGAGCTTCGAGGACCGCAAGATCGCCGACTTTTTGCGCAAGAGCGAAATGCCGACCATTGTGGGGCCGGTGTCGTTCAATGCCAATGGCGAGCGCGCCAAATCGGCGGTGTTCCAGGCCCAGTTCCGTGGCATCAAGAACGACGACATCGAACAGTTCAAGCAGCAAGGCAAACAGATCGTGGTGTGGCCCGACACGCTCAAGCAAGGCAACGTCATCACCCCGTTTGACGCCGCCCGCAAAGCGACCTGATCGGTTTTTCTCAACAGGGGCGGGCAGCGCTCGCCCCTTTTTTTTGATCGCTTATGTTCTCCATTGACCTCTTGTTTGAGGCGGTGATGTTCGGCCTTTTGTTGGGCTGCTTCTATGCCGCTGTCAGTTTGGGCCTGTCGGTCGCCTTTGGCTTGCTCGATGTGCCCTATGTGGCGCACCCGGCCTTGTTGATCACGGGTTCTTATTTCACCTATTTTTTGTGGGGCCTGGGCTTAGACCCCCTGGTTGCCGGCGTGTTGGCCATGCCCGTGTTTTTCCTCCTGGGCATGTTCCTCTACCGCTTCTATTACGAAACCTTCGAGCGCCGTGGCACGGATGCGGGGGTGCGAGGCCTGGGTTTCTTTTTTGGTCTGGCCTTCATCATCGAAGTGGTGCTGATCCTGATTTTTGGGGTTGACCAGCGCTCTGTTCAGGCCGACTACATTGGTTTCAGTCTGGAGATCGGTGAATACCGCCTGCCATACCGCATGCTGATCGCTTTCGCCATCGCCTTGTTGTTGACGGTGACGTTGACCGTGTATTTTTCACGCACCTTCACCGGGCGCGCCATCAAGGCCGTGGGCCAAGACGAAGGTGCCTTGCGTTTGATGGGGGCCGACCCTGTGCGGATCAAACAATGGGCCTTTGGCATTGCCACGGCGGTCAACGCCCTGGCCGGTGCCATGCTGATCATTGTGGGGCCGGTTGAGCCCGCCATGGATCGCATCTACATCGGGCGCACCTTCTGTGTGGTGGTGCTGGCCGGCTTGGGCAGCATGAGCGGTACTTTGGTGGCCGGCATCATTCTGGGCGTGGCCGAATCGATCGTATTGATGATGTTTGGCGCCTCTTGGGCCCCGGCGGTGGCGTTCGGCCTGCTGCTCATCATGCTGGGCTTGCGCCCGCAGGGCCTGTTTGGGAGGTAAATCAAAAAATGAAATTCTGGATCTCATGTGTGGTGGCGGCCCTGGTGTTCCTGGGGCTGTCCATGTCCAACCTCAATGAATATCTGTTCTTTGCAGGTTTCGTTGTGTTGCAGTTCATCGTATTGGCGACCGCCTGGAATATTCTGGGTGGTTACGCCGGTTATGTGAACTTCGGCGTCCCGGCCTTTGTGGCTGTGGGCTCATACACCGCGGTGGTGCTGTTCAAAGCCTTCCATGCCCCTTTGCTGGTCCAGCTTCTGGGAGGAGCCATCATGGCCGGCCTGTTGGGCCTGATCGTGGGGATGTTGACCCTGAAGCTGCGTGGCATTTTCTTCTCGATTGCCACGGTGGCGGTGGTCTTCATCCTTGAGGCGGTGGTGATGAATTGGCGCTATGTCGGTGGAGCCACTGGCATCCAGTTCACCCGTCCTGACCCGATTTTGGGTTTCGAGAGTTACACCCGCTTCCTGTTCTTCGTCATGGGTATTCTGGCTTTGGCATCCCTGGCCATTGCCCGCTACATCCAGGATTCGTTCCTGGGCCAGGGCTTGCGGGCCGTTCGTGACTCGGAGGAGGCCGCTGAATGTTCGGGTGTGCCCACCTTGCGCATCAAGTTGGTGGCCTGTACGGTGATGGGCGCGCTCATGGGTGTGGCCGGTGCGCCCATGCCCATGTATTTGGCATATGTCGAGCCGGTCTCTACCTTTAACCTCAGTTACTCCATCTCGGCCTTGGCCATGCCCATCATAGGCGGCACCTCACATTGGTTGGGCCCCCTGATCGGCGCGGTGATTTTGGGCACTTTGCAGCAGGTGGTCACCGTGACCATTTCGAGCGAACTCAATGTGCTGGTGGTGGGGGTGTTGCTGGTTCTGTTCGTTGTTTTGGCACCTGAGGGTGTTTTGGGACTTGTGAAAAAATGGAAACAATCCTCGAAGTAAGCCAGGTCGCGAAGCACTTTGGCGGCTTCACCGCCTTGCACTCTATCGACCTGAAATTGAACAAAGGCGAGAGACTGGGCCTGATCGGACCCAACGGTTCGGGCAAGACGACCCTGATCAACTGCATCTCAGGCGCTTTGCAAAACGATGGCGGCTCGATCAAGTTCGAAGGCCGCGAGCTCAGCGGTCTGCAGGCTTTCCAGCGCACCAAGCTGGGCATCGCCCGCAGTTTTCAGATTCCGCGACCGTTTCGCAGCATGACGGTGCTGGAAAATCTGATGGTTCCTTTGGCTTATGTGTGCGGCACGAGTGGTCACAAGGCCGAAGAAGAAGCCATGCGAATTTTGACCAGCATGGGTCTGGCGGCCAAAGCCAAGACGCTGTCGGGCTCTTTGTCGCAAGTCGAGTTGCGCAAGATGGAGCTGGCCCGCGCCGTGGCGGCCAAACCCAAACTTCTGGTGTCCGATGAGGCCATGGCTGGCTTGGCCGGGGCAGAAATCGATGAGGTGCTCGATTTGCTGTTCGCGCTCAACAAGATGGGCATCACCATCATCATGATCGAGCACATCATGCACGCGGTCATGAAGTTTTCGCAACGTCTGGTTTGTCTGGATGCTGGCAAGATCATTTGCCAGGGCGATCCGCAGACCATCATCAGCAATCCAGAAGTGCAGAGGGCCTATCTTGGCGATTAAGCTTGATATCCAAAATGTCCACGCCGGTTACGGCGCGGTTCGCGCCCTGATGGGCGTGTC
>JBEBAJ010000122.1:0-7637 GCA_041158965.1 Pseudomonadota bacterium
CACCAGCTTGCCAGCGGCTTCCAAATCGTTATCGTTTTTCAGGGCCCGTGCAAATTGCTGCTCTTCTTCCAGAGTCAGCATGGGCATGCGGTTGACCGCCGAGATGTAGGCGTCAAGGTGGCCCAGAGGAGGAATCAGGGACCACGGATTCGCCATCAGAGTGGTCTGAGGGGCTGTCAATGCCGTCATAGGGGTCTCCTTTCGAATACCAATGCATCAATGTTAGCACTCAATGAGGCAGAGTGCCAAACCCGACAAAATACAAGGGTATTCCCGAATACTTATCCCAGCAATGCCTGTGCGAATTCGCGGGCGTCAAAGCGCTCGAGGTCTTCCAACTGTTCGCCTACCCCGATGAAATACACGGGGACAGGACGCCCTTTTGTGAGTGCGCGCTGACTTCCCCAAAGTGCGATGGCAGCCAGCACGCCCCCCTTGGCGGTGCCGTCAAGTTTGGTGACGATCAGGCCGGTCAGGTCCAGGGCGTCGTCAAACGCCTTCACCTGAGTCAGCGCATTTTGGCCAGTGTGCCCATCGATCACCAACAAGACTTCGTGCGGCGCACCGGCATCGGCTTTTTGCACCACACGCCGGATTTTTTTCAACTCGTCCATCAGGTGCAACTGAGTGGGCAGTCGACCTGCGGTGTCAACCAAAACCACATCGCGCCCGCGGGCCCGGCCTGCGCTGACGGCATCAAAGCTGACGGCGGCAGGGTCGCCACCCTCCTGGCTGACGATGTCGACCTGGTTGCGACCCGCCCATACGCTGAGTTGTTCTCGGGCAGCAGCCCTAAAGGTATCGGCGGCGGCCAGCAAGACACTGGCGCCTTGGTCGCTGAGATGTCGGGTGAGTTTGCCGATGGAGGTGGTTTTGCCGGCCCCGTTCACCCCTGCCACCATGATGACGGTAGGCTGGTGCGCCCCGATGGTCAAGTTGGCCTGGAGGGGAAGCAGCAGTTCGGTGATGGCCTCGGCCAGCAGTGTCTTGACCACAGCCGGGTCCTGGGTGCCTGCGGCTTTGACGCGCCGCTTCAGGTCGTCGAGCAGATGCTGTGTGGCCTGTACCCCCGCATCGGACACAAGCAGGGCGGCTTCAAGCTCTTCATACAAGGCGTCGTCGATGCGAGCCCCGGTGAAAACTTGTGAAATTTGGCTGCCAGTGCGCTGTAACCCGGCGCGCAGGCGCGACAACCACCCACCCCGTGGCGGGGTTGATCTGTCTTCTTCTGTGGCCGCCTGCAGTGAGGGCGATACCGGGGTTGCGGGTGGGCTTTTTTTCTTGAAAAAACTGAACATGCGGTTCTGCGTTCCTAGAATGTGGGTCAGGGGTGCCAGATGGCACCTGATCAGCCCCATACAAACCATCATTCTATGAAACGCCTGCTTTTGTGCTTGTGTGCCGGTTTGCCTGCCTGGTTGGGGGCGCAATCCCCCACATGGTCTGCACCGATCGCCTCTGCCTCACCGACCCTGATTTCACCCATGTCCGGCCCCACGAGCGTGCGGGGCATTGTGTCGGATTTTTTACCCAATGGCATGCAAGTCATCGTCAAGGCCGATCGACGTGCGCCCACGGCGGTGCACATGGTCTGGGTGCGCGTGGGCTCGATCGATGAGGTCGATGGCAAGTCGGGCATCGCCCATGTGTTGGAACACATGCTTTTCAAAGGCACCGAGACATTGGCCCCTGGTGAGTTTTCGCGCCGGGTGGCGGCTCTGGGCGGGCGCGAGAACGCCTTCACCAGTAAAGATTACACGGGGTATTTCCAGATGATTCCAGCCCAGCGTTTGCCTGACGTGATGCGACTGGAAGCCGACCGCTTCGCCCGAAATCGCTGGAGCGATGAAGAATTTGCCAAGGAAATCGAAGTCATCAAGGAAGAGCGCCGGTTGCGCACCGACGATGTGCCCAGGGCGGCGCTGTTTGAGCAATTGGCCGCGGTGCAGTTTAGTGCCTCACCTTATCGGCGACCCATCATCGGCTGGATGAACGACCTTGACCACCTTCGTCCGTCTGAGGTGCGTGATTTTTATCGGCAGTGGTATGTCCCAGCCAATGCCACCGTGCTGGTGGTCGGCGATGTCGACCCGACTCAGGTCATGCAATGGGCGCGTGACATTTACGGCAACATACCGGTTGCAGCCGTGCCCGATCGCAAGCCGCGGGAAGAGCCGCCGCAGCAAGGCATGCGACGACTTCAATTCAAAGCCCCAGCGGAACAAAGCTACCTCATCTTGTCCTGGAAAGTGCCCGGTCTGAAAACTCTACAGCCCGGCGCCCAGACCACCGATGCCCTGGCTCTGACCGTGTTGTCGGCTCTGCTCGATGGCTACAGTGGGTCGAGGCTAGATCGACGCCTCACCCAAGGCCCCGACCGGGTGGCTGACAGCGCTGGCTCTTACCATAGCCTCAATGGTCGCGGACCCAATGTCTTTGTGCTTGAAGGTGTGCCCGCGCCAGGCAGATCTGTCGAGCAACTCGAGCAGGCTCTGCGTGCCGAAATCGAACGGGTGGCCCGGGAAGGGGTCACAGAAGCTGAATTACGGCGCGTCAAAGCGCAGTGGACCGCCGCTCAAGTGTATGGCCGGGATTCGCTGTTCAATCAGGCGCGCGAAATCGGCACCTGGTGGGTGACTGGCTTGCCGCTGGATACCTCAGATCAACTCATCGAGATGTTGCAATCGGTCACCGTCGCTCAAGTGCAGGACGTGGCCAGGAAATATTTCAACGACGATCAATTGACTGTGGCCCAACTCGTGCCCCAGCCCATCGCCACTTCTACAGCCCGCCGTCCATCGGCGAACATCAGGCATTGAGACATGAAATTCTTGAGATACTTGCTTTTGAATGGCTGTTGTTTGTGGGCCGTGGCGGCGCACGCCACACTGCCCATACAGACCTTTACCACCGAGTCCGGTGCCAAGGTCTATTGGGTTCGAACCCCTGACTTGCCCATGGTCGACGTGCAAATTGACTTCGATGCCGGCTCAAGGCGCGACCCGATGTCCCAGACCGGTCTGGCCAATCAGGTTGCCGGGCTGACGAGTAAAGGGGTGCATGCGCACGGTGCCTGGCCTGAGATGGATGAGAACCAGTTGGGTGAGGCCTGGGCCGATTTGGGAGCCAGTTTCGGCGGTGGCGCCTCTGACGACCGCATGTCGTTCAAGCTGCGCAGCTTGACTCAAGCCGATCTGCTGCGCCAGGCCGTTCAACTCGCGGCACGACAGTTGGCCCATCCGGCCGATCGGGCCGCGCAATGGGAAGATGAACGCACGCGCGACATCGCTGCACTGAAGGAGGCGCGAACCCGCCCTGCCACGCTGGCCCAAGAACGATTCATGGCGGCGCTTTATCCCAATCACCCGTACGGTCGGCGTGTCACTGAGGACAGTTTGCGTGCCATCTCAGTGGACGATATGCGGCGTTTCCACCGTCAACACCTGTTGGCGTGCCGGGCCCGGGTCAGCATCGTGGGCGCGGTGGATCGGGCACAAGCGCAAGCATTGGTGCGTGATTTGCTGGCACATCTGCCGACGATGCGTCCTTGCCCGGCCTTGCCCGCTGTGGCTGACCCCACCCCATTGAAGCAGGCCGAAGAGATCCGCATGCCATTCGAGTCTGCGCAATCTCAGGTGTTGCTAGGCCAACCTGCCCATCGGCGCACAGACCCCGACTTTTTCCCCCTCTTGGTTGGCAACCACATCTTGGGCGGAGGTGGTTTTGTGTCAAGGCTCACGAATCAAGTGCGCGAGCAGCGTGGCTTGAGTTACAGCGTCTACAGCTACTTTGCCCCGGGCTTGCATCCGGGGCCTTTTGTGGCGGGCTTGCAGACGCGGCCCGATCAGGCGGCTCAAGCCTTGCAACTGACTCGTGACATCGTGCGAGAGTTCGTTCGCAATGGGCCGACGGCCGAGGAATTGAAGGCGGCTCAAGACAATCTGGTGGGTGGTTTTGCGCTGCGCCTGGACAGCAACCGAAAGTTGCTTGACAACTTGGCCAATATGGCCTGGTATGACCTGCCTCTGAATTACCTGGATGTCTGGACCCAACGCATCCAAGCCGTCACGGTGGATGAGATCCGGGCCGCCTTTGGGCGTCATTTGCAGCCCGAGCGGATGATCAGTCTGATTTTGGGGCCCACCTGATGCGAGGCAGGGCAGGGGGTGAAGTCCGCATCATCGGTGGCCAGTTCCGACGCAGCCGACTGGCGGTGCCCGATAAACCGGGCTTGCGACCCACCCCCGATCGCGTCCGTGAAACCTTGTTCAACTGGCTGGGGCAAGATTTGACGGGCTGGCGTTGTCTCGACGCCTTTGCCGGCACTGGCGCGCTGGGTTTCGAGGCGGCCTCACGTGGTGCGATGTGGGTCTGTCTGGTAGAACAAGACCCAGAATTGGTGCGTGCCTTACAAGACACCGCCCAGCGCTTGCAAGCCAAGGCGGTGACCGTGCAACGAGGCGACGGGGTGGCCGCACTGCGTCAGCAGCCCGTTTCGTCGCTGGATTTGGTTTTCCTGGACCCGCCCTTTGCCTCGCCGCATTTCCAACCCGCCTTGGAGGCAGCCCGCAGTGTCATCCAGGCCCAAGGACTCGTCTACCTCGAGGCCCCGCGATCTTGGAGCGAACAGGAACTGGCCGCCTTGGGATATGCCATGCATCGAGAATTGCGTGCGGGACAGGTCTGGGCCCATCTTCTGACCCCTTTGTGATGACCTTGGGTGATAATCTCGTATGATGGATTCGCCAATCAGCATTCTCTAAATATGAGTTCTTCAGTCATCGCGGTGTATCCTGGCACATTTGACCCACTGACCTTGGGCCACGAGGACATCGTGCGTCGATCAGCCCGCTTGTTTGGGCAAGTGGTTGTCGGTGTGGCTGTGGCGCACCATAAAAAAACCTTGTTCAGTTTGCCTGAACGGATCGAGATGGTACAGGAAGCCCTGGCCGATTGCCCCAATGTGAAAGTCGCTTCCTTCCAAGGGTTGGTTCGCGACTTTGCCCGCGCCCAGGGTGCCAAGGTCATGGTGCGTGGCGTGCGATCCATGACAGATTTTGATTACGAATACCAACTGGCAGGTATGAATCGCCATCTGGCACCAGAAATCGATACCGTATTTCTCAATGCGCAAGACATCCACCAATGTGTTTCCAGCACCTTGGTGCGTGAAATCACCTTGCTCGGCGGTGAGGTCGAATCATTTGTTTCTCCGGGTGTTTGGCGTCGTCTCATGGCCCACCGGCCAGCCACCCAGTGACCGAGTTTTTGCTGATTCGCCACGGCGAAACCGATTGGAATCGCGAACTGCGTTTTCAAGGTCAATTGGATGTCCCCCTCAACGCCGTTGGGCAGCTGCAGGCGCAACGTCTGGCCAGTTACTTGCGCGGCAATGACTGGGCGCAAGCCCTGCACCTGCACAGCAGCGATTTGCAACGCGCCTGGCAGACTGCAACGCCTTTATCGCATGAGACACGTGCCTTGCAAGCACAGCCTGGTTTGAGGGAGCAAGGGTTTGGTCTTTTCGAAGGCCTCAGCGTGCCTGAGCTGCAGCAACAGCACCCTGAACTCTGGAACCAATGGCGTCGCTTCGACGCTGATTTTGAATTACCTGATGGCGAAAGCACCCAGCGCTTTCATGGCCGCGTCATGCAAACCCTGAGCGCCTTGGCCGAATCGAACTGGGGTGAGCGCATCGTGGTCGTCACCCATGGCGGCGTGCTAGACATGGTTTGGCGCACGGCTCACGGTCAATCTTTGCATGGTTACCGTCAATGCGACATCCCCAATGCAGGCGTGAACCATGTGATCTGGGAAGATGGCCGCTGGCGCATCCTGGCCTGGGCGGAGGTGGGTCATTTGCAAGGCTTGCCGCCTCAACCCGTGTACCAAACCACCTCGGCCTGACCCTGGTGCGCTCAGGGGCGATTGTCGTCGGGCTATGATCGCCCCATGGCCCTCATGATCACCGACCAATGCATCAATTGTGATGTCTGTGAGCCCGAATGCCCTAACCAGGCGATATTCATGGGCGAGGAAATCTATGAAATCGACCCCCAACGCTGCACCGAATGCGTGGGTCATTTTGATGAGCCGCAATGCGTACAGGTCTGCCCTGTGGCCTGCATCCCCCTCGATCCTCTCAGGGCGGAAAGCAAAGAACAATTGCTTGAAAAGTACCAGCGATTGCAAGTGCAGAAATTGGGGTCACAGAAATTGGGGTCACAGAAATTGGGGTCAGACCCCAATTAAGACCCCCATTTTGCCGACGGTTCCGGCCAATTGAAAAAAGACCGTATCTCGCTGGCTTTGGCGCGGGCGTCGCGCCGCCCCAGTGCCATCAGTTCTTGGGTGTAGGGCGACTCGAACAATAGATAACTGATGAACGCGCCCCCTTGTTGTGCATGCCCTGGGTCGGAATTTCCCAATACCCGCAACAGGTGCTTGACCGCCATGGGCAGGTGCTCGGCGTGGCGCAAAGCCATGTCGTCCAGGCGTTCGCTGGGAGAAATCACCAGCAAATCAATGGGTCTAAGTTTGGCTTGCTGGCGCTGTTCGGGTGGGATCAGGCTCAGGGTATGGTTGACACGTTGTACGCGCTCAATGTCCACGGCCAGTGCGTCCAGAAAAATGCTCGATAAAGCGTGGCCTGCGATTTTGGCCATGGAAGGGTATTCGCTGCGGACGGAGTCTGCAGGTCGAGGCGGCTCTTGCATGCGCCCGGCGCCGATGACCAGTATTTTTTCGGCCCCCAAATGGATGGCTGGTGAGATGGGGGCGGTTTGTCGCATGGCGCCGTCGCCAAACCACGCTCGGCCATAGGGCCCCACCAATGCCGTGGCCGGAAATATGAAGGGAATGGCCGAACTGGCCAAAAGATGCCGATGGCTCAACTCAGCCCGCATCGCCAGCCTTTGATTGCGCACCCATGAGGGGACTTCTTGCCGGCTTTGATAAAAAGTCACATGCTCACCACCGCTGTAACTGGAGGCCGTGATGGCCAGTGCGGACAAATGTCCGTTTTGCAACATCTGGGGCAAGCGGTCAAATCGGACTTGCCGTTGCAACAATTCGGCCAAAGGTGAGTTGTCCAGCAGTGAGCGCGGTCGCAGCATGCGGTACCGAATCAGCCAGCCCGCCAGAATCAGTGACATCCACCCCAGGCCAGAGCGCAGCATGTCTAAGATTTCAGACCGATAGACCTGTGACACATTGAACTGCCCCCATACCTGCACCAGCCGAGCCAAGGCGTCGTCAAACCGGTCTGCACCGCAGGCCAGGACGCTGGCATTGATGGCACCGGAAGAAGTGCCACATATGATCTGAAACGGATTGCCTTTGTGACTCTGGCCAGTGCTTCGCATGGACATCAATTCCTGCAGCACCCCGACCTGATAGGCGGCCCGCGCGCCACCACCGGTCAATATGAGGCCAGTGGGTACCTCATTGGTCAATGTCACAGGGTTCATCGGTCACTTGGCACTGGGCAAGCGCAGGGTTTGAGTGACCCGATGTTAATACTTAAGGAAGCTCTGCAAAACCCCCATGCGTCGTTTCATCCCAAACTCGGGCGCCCTGCTTCGTTGGATTTCTTGCAGAGATATCCCGATATCTGCTTCGAAATCCGCCTTTCATGG
>JBEBAJ010000123.1:0-7620 GCA_041158965.1 Pseudomonadota bacterium
CACTGCCGATGACACACCACCGCCCATCGCACCCGCAGAGAGCATGTTTTGCAGCATGACGAAAGGAAAAACCAGGGCCATTCCCGCCAATGCAGCCGGCCCGAACTGACCGACATAGCGGGTCTCGGCCATGGCGGCGAGTGCAACCGCAAGCATGGCCACCATGTTCGGCAAGGCAAAGCGCAAGAGCAGAGGCAAAACCGGCCCGGTCAGCAGGGGCTGCGCAGCTGCCGGGCTGACGGGCGTGCGCTGGGTGCTGAGTTTAAGGTCGGCGCTCATGCACTGGGCTCTTGGACGACATTGCCGCTGGACACCACCAACTGCTCTGCGAAAGCGAGGGGATGAATCTGCTTTGTTTCATATTTGTTTTGCTCCAGTCTGCCAGACTTTACACCTTCAAGCAGATAGGGCCAGTGGAAGGCAGGTCAGATGGACCCATCAGAGTTGACCCAGCGCCCGCTCAGTTCATTCAGGGTTATTCGCCAGCGTCTATACTTTCAAAATGAACCAGACAGTACATTACGCGACCCAAACTAAACCGCAGCGCTCGCGGCGCAACGATCCGGCACGCACCATGGCCGAGATTTTGCAAGTGGCCAGCGTCGAATTCGCCGACAAAGGCCTGGCGGGCGCTCGCATCGATGCCATTGCTGACGCCACCCGCACTAGCAAGCGCATGATCTATTACTACTACGGCTCGAAAGAGGGGCTGTACCTGGCCGTGTTGGAGGAAGCCTATCGTCGCACCCGTGAGATCGAATCCCATTTGCACCTCAGTGACCTGTCACCGCGCCTGGCACTGGAAAAACTAGTGGCATTTACCTACGACCGGCACCGCGAAAATGAAGACTTCATCCGCTTGGTCATGTCAGAAAACATTTTGCGTGGCGAGTACATCCGCCAAAGCAAAGACATCAAAAAACTGAACCTGCCTGTGATTGATGCCATCAGCGAGTTGTATGTGCGTGGCGTCAAAGAGGGGGTTTTTAGGTCGGGCCTGGAACCGGTTGAAATCCACGGCATGATTTCTGCCCTGGCGTTTTTCAACGTGTCCAACCGCCACACCTTTGGGGCAATTTTTCAGAAAAAAGCGGGTCAGGGCTTGGCCCGCACCATCGGACAGGCACAGGTGGTCGAGATGGTGCTGCGCTACGTCTGCCGCTAAAACCAGCGAAACAGCCGGCTGGCTGATGAATAAGGGTTTCCCCTAATAATCATAAAACTAACCAGTTAGTACATTTTGGTTTTCGCACCATCCGGTTTATCCATGCTTACTTATTTGCTCCACCAACTGGGTCGCATCATCGACGTCATGCTGGCTGTTGCCTTGGCCATCATGGTGTTGCTGGTGTTTGGCAACGTTGTTTTGCGCTATGGCTTCAATTCCGGCATCACCACCTCAGAAGAACTGTCGCGCTGGCTGTTTGTCTGGTTGACCTTTTTGGGCGCCATTGTGGCCATGAAAGACGGTGCTCACTTGGGTTCTGACGCCTTGGTGTCACGTTTGCCCAGGCGCGGCAAGCAGGTTTTGTTTGTCGCCTCTCATGGGCTCATGTTGTACGTCTGTGGGTTGTTGTTCCGTGGGGCATCGGATCTGGTGCAGATCAATCTCGATGCGACCAGCGCCGTGATGCAAGTCTCGATGGCATGGTTCTACATCCCGGGCATGGTGCTCGCAGTTTTGGGTGGGTTGGTGTTGATCAACAACCTTTGGCGCCTGGCGCGCGGTCAAATGACCGATGCCGATCTGATCGGCGTGCGCGGTTCTGAAGACGAGCCGGTCGATATACCTGCTCCCGTCAAATAAGTCTGAGGCAAGCAGATGACACTGTTTGTATTTTTGGGCTCACTGCTGATGGCGATGGCGATGGGCGTGCCGATCGCCTTTTCTTTGTTGCTGTCGGGTGCCGCGCTCATGTGGCACATGGACATGTTCGACGGCCAGATCCTGGCCCAAAACGTGATTGAGGGGGCCAACAGTTTCCCCTTGCTCGCGGTGCCATTTTTCATGTTGGCCGGAGAGGTGATGAACACCGGCGGACTGTCGCGCCGCATTGTCAACTTTGCCTTGGCCCTGGTGGGACACATACGCGGTGGACTGGGCTACGTCACCATCGTGGCGGCTTGTTTGCTATCTGCCCTGTCGGGCTCGGCGGTGGCAGATGCCGCCGCCTTGACCGCTTTGCTTTTGCCCATGATGGTCAAGGCCGGTCACGATCGAAAAACCAGCGCTGGTCTGATTGCTTCTTGTGGCGTGATCGGGCCCATCATTCCCCCATCCATTGGTTTTGTGATCTTTGGTGTTGCCGCCAACGTGTCGATCTCCAAATTGTTTATAGCGGGGATCTTCCCCGGTCTTCTCCTGGGGGCCAGTTTGTGGATCATGTGGTGGTGGCTGTCGCGCAAGGAGCAGTTGCAAACCCCGCCGCGTCAAAGTGCAACACAGGTGTTCAAGGCCCTCACCGATGCGGGCTGGGCCTTGATGCTTCCGATCATCATTTTGGTTGGCTTGCGCATGGGGGTCTTTACCCCGACCGAGGCAGCGGTGGTAGCGGCAGTTTATGCCTTGTTTGTGGCCATGGTGATCTACAGAGAATTGACCTTTGCACAGCTCTACGAAGTCTTGCGTGCGTCGGCCCGAACCAGTGCAGTGGTCATGTTTTTGGTGGCAGCGGCCATGGTGTCGGCCTGGATGATCACGGTGGCCCAACTGCCCGACCAAGTGGTGTCGTTGTTACAACCCTTTTTGGACAACCCTAAAGTCTTGATGGCGCTGATCATGGTGCTGGTCATGTTGGTCGGCACCGCCATGGACATGACCCCCACCATCCTGATCCTGACCCCGGTGCTCATGCCTCTGGTCAAAGCCGCCGGGATCGACCCTGTGTATTTTGGCGTGCTCTTCATCATCAACAATTCGATTGGACTGGTGACCCCGCCTGTGGGCACTGTGCTCAATGTGGTGGCTGGTGTAGGGCGCATGCGTATGGACGACGTGACACGTGGGGTCATGCCTTTCATGCTGGTTCAGTTCGTGGCCATGTTCCTCATGGTCGTTTTCCCGGAGTTGGTACTGGTGCCAGCGCGCTGGTTTTATTGATCCCTTTGAAGGAGACCCTGAGATGAAACGCTTCTTTTTAAAATCCTTGATCATGGCCGCTGCCATGGCCGGTTTTGGCTTGGCACAGGCCCAGGAAAAGACCATCAAGTTCGCCACCCAAAACCCCAAGGGTCATCCGATCGTGATGGGCCTGGAAAAATTCAAGGAGCTGGTCGAAACCCGCTCGGGCGGCAAGATCAAGGTCAACCTATTTCCCGGTGGCGCACTGGGCAGCGATCAGGCCAACGTGGCTGCCCTGCAAGGCGGCACTCTGGAGATGGTGTCGATGAACTCGGGCATTTTGGCCAATCAGGTCAAAGAATTTGCCCTTTTTGACTTCCCCTTCATGTTCGGGGGCGAAACCGAAGCCGATACAGTGCTCGATGGTGCTTTTGGCAAAAAGATGCATGCCATGCTCAATGATAAGGGCCTGATCGGTCTGTCCTATTTTGAATTGGGCTTTCGTCAGATCACCAACAGCAAGCGCCCCATCACCAAGGTTGAAGACCTCGAAGGACTCAAGCTGCGCGTGATTCCCAATCCAATCAACGTCGACTGGGTCAAGGCGCTGGGCGCCAACCCCACGCCACTGCCCTTCCCCGAGGTCTATTCGGCTCTGGAGCAAAAAGCCATTGACGGGCAGGAGAACCCTGAGACTGTGATCGCTGCCAACAAGTTTTATGAAGTTCAAAAGCACATCGTCATCAGTAATCACCAATACAACCCGCAATCGGTGCTGATCAGCAAGAAATTTTGGGATGGCCTGAACGCCGACCAGCAAAAGCTGATCGCTCTGGCCGCGACCGATGCGGCCAAATACCAGCGTGCGCAGGCCCGGGGCGCGGTGGCCAGCGCTTTGGACACGCTGAAGAAAAACGGCATGCAGGTCTCCAGCTTCAGCCCCACCGAGTTGGCCAAGTTGCGTGACAAGCTGCGTCCGGTGACGGCAAAATATGGGGTGACCGTCGGTCAAGATTTGGTCAAAGAATTGCAGGCCGATCTGGAAAAAGCCCGCGCCACTGGCAAACTGAAGTGAGCGTGGTCCAGATGCGAGGTTCAGCATGATCGACGGCAACACCGAGCTGATCGCGCACATCGGCTATCCGACGCATACCTTCAAGTCGCCTCGGATTTACAACCCGTATTTCGAGGCGACGGGCATTCCGGCGGTGGTGGTCCCGATGGCGTGCCAAGCCCATCACTTTGCGTCCTTTTTGCCCTCGGTCTTTGGTTTGACCAATGTGCGTGGCGCCTTGATCACCATGCCCCACAAGGTCAGTGTGGTTGATTTGCTCGACGAGGTCACGGCCACGGTGTGCATGGCGGGGTCGTGCAATGCCGTCAAAAAAACCGCCGATGGTCGGCTGGTTGGCGACATGTTCGATGGCCTGGGCTTTGTGCGCAGCTTGCAGCGCAAGGGCTTTGATTTTCGTGGCCGTCGTGCGCTGGTGATCGGCGCTGGCGGGGTGGGCAGCGCAATTGCCGCGTCGCTCGCCCAAACCGAACTCGCTGCCATCGATCTTTTTGATTTGCATGCACCGGCTGCGCATGCGCTGGCCGATCGTCTGCGTGCCCACGTTCCCCAATTGACGGTACGCACTGGACACAACGACGCAGCGGGGCAAGACCTGGTGGTCAACGCTACACCTTTGGGGATGGGCGCCCACGACCCTTTGCCCACCGATCTCAGACGTTTGCACGCCAGCACCTGGGTGGCCGAAGTGGTTATGAGCGCCACGCCCACCCCTTTGGTGCAGCGTGCCTTGCAACTGGGTTGCCCGTTGCAATTGGGGACCGATATGCTGTTTGAGCAAATACCGGCCTACCTCGAATTTTTTGGTTTACCCAGCACGACGCCGGAACATCTGCGTGAATTGGCTCAACTTAACACTACCGAACGGAGCATGGCATGAACACCTTCAACCGGGAAGGCATTACTGCCGGGCCCAACAGTTTGGGCCTGGCCGGCATTGAATTCATCGAATACGTCACCCAGCGTCCGCAGGCTTTGGGACGTGTGCTTGAAGACATGGGATTTCAACCGGTCGCGCGGCATCGTTCACGCGAGGTCGTGCTTTACCGGCAAGGTAGCATGAACCTGGTGGTCAATGCCAACCCCGACGATGCCCGGATCGCCAGTGAGAAGCCGGTTTTGTCGGCGGTGGCGTTTCGAGTCCATGACGCCCGCAGCGCGCATGAGCGATGTCTGCAACTGGGGGCTTGGGGCGTCGAGAGCCGCGTTCAAGCCATGGAGCTGCACATTCCTGCCATCCACGGGCCAGGCCGTAGCCGGTTTTATTTTGTTGACCGCTGGCAAGAGTTCTCCATTTTCGACATCGACTTCAAACCGATCCCGGGTGCAGACCCCCACCCGCCTGCTCTGGCGAAGATGGACCTTTTTGGAGTCGTCCAGTATGTAGGCCTGGGCCGCAGCGCTGAGTGGATGGCTTATCTCGAGCACATGTTTGAATTCGTGCCCATGCCCGACAGCGAACGCTTTGGCATCATGCCCAAAGGCCATCTGATGCGCAGTCCAGGGGGCCACTTTTTGTGGCAACTGGTTGAGCCCGATCCCGCGCTGGAGCCCGACTGGGGCGAAACTCAAACCGAATGCCTACAGCGCATCGGTCTGGGCGTG
Source organism: Pseudomonadota bacterium (assembly GCA_041158965.1). Classification (GTDB taxonomy): domain Bacteria; phylum Pseudomonadota; class Gammaproteobacteria; order Burkholderiales; family Burkholderiaceae_C; genus Limnohabitans. The sequence goes on from JBEBAJ010000123.1 coordinate 5,739, forward strand.
AGCGATGTCGCACAAGCCATGACCCAGCTCATGGCGCGCGGGGTTGAATTTGTGGAATCCGAACGTTTGCACCCCGAAGATCGCGGTGCCCTGACCCGCAATCAGCTCGGTTCGGTGGCGTTTGAGCTGGTCCAGCGCAACCAAAGGGGCTGATCATGAACACCATCAGCGGATTTGGCATGGACACGATCACCCTGGGCGGGACCTTGCCGTCCAAGCTTCGCGCCATGCGCGATGCGGGGTTCGAGCAGGTCATGCTGATGGCGCGTGATTTGGTGGGTCACGCCGATGGAATGGATGCGGCGGTACGCACGGTGCGCGACAGCGGCTTGCGACCGACCGGTTTTCAGGTGTTGCGTGACTTTGAAGGATTGTCGGGGCATTTGCACGATTACAAGGTCGATGTCGCCAAATCCATACTGAAAATGTGCACCGCTACCGGTGCCAAAACCTTGTTGGCCTGTTCCTCTTCACTCAAGCACGCCAGCCTGGACCCTGAGCACATAGTCGCCGATTTGCGCAAGCTGGCCATGCTGGCTTTGCCCTTGGGCATACGCGTGGCCTATGAAGCCCTATCGTGGGGACGTCAAGTCAATGAGACCGAGGTCGCCTATGACCTGATCTGCCGCGCCGATTGCCACAATCTGGGTTTGGGTCTGGATTCCTTTCATCTGCTGGCCGCCGGGACGCCGATAGACATCATCGACGATCTCGACCCCGAACGCATTTTTCTCGTACAGCTCTCGGATTTCATGTGGCAAGAAACACCCACATTCGAAGACCGCATGGCCACCGCCCGCACCTACCGCGTGTTTCCCGGCGAAGGCGTACACACCGAGCAGGTGGCTGATATGGTGGTGCGACTCGACCGCCTGGGTTACGCCGGTGATTACAGTTTCGAAGTTTTTAACGACGACTACCAGCAACTGCCACTCGACGTCGTTGCACGGCGCGCTCGCCGCAGCGCCTTGTGGTTGGGTCAGGAAGTCTTGCAACGCCCTGTGCCGTTGCCCGACTGGACCCGCCTCTGATCTATCCCCCATTTCCAGCCCGTCGCGCCAAAACAAGCATGAATTGGAGGCACATGAATAGCTCCTACAGTCAAGACCCAGACGGCCGCAAAAACCGAGGCCTCTTGAGCCTCATGCGCAGGCATCAATGGAAACTCGATCCTGATCAGCATCTCGCCCTGCAAATCTATTTGGCGCAATGGCCAGTATTGCAAGCCTTATACCAAGCCAAGCAGCGACTCATGACCCTATTGCTGGCCAAGACGCTCACGGCCAAGAAGGCCCGTCGGTTACTGCCCAAGCTGTTGGCTTTATTGGAGCAATTGGCTCAAAGCCCAGCTAAAACCCTGGCCGCGACCCTAAGATCGTGGCTAGAGCCCATCGTGAGCATGTGGCGCTTCTCCAAATCCAACGGGATCACGGAGGGCTTCCACACCAAGATGGAGATGCTCTCAAGAAGAGCCTATGGGTTCAGAAATTTCCAAAATGACCGCATCCGCGTATTGGCGCATTGCGGTTGGAACGGGATAATCAATCGTGTTTAGTGAAGGCGTCATCCCCCGTTAATGGGGAAGAGCCATGGATTCTAGTGTGCTGGCGGAGACGGAGGGATTGCTCGGCTGCTCACAACGCGATGCTGTTCGCATCCTCGGCCTTCGGCCCGTCGCATAAACCGCGACGTCCAAGACGCTTTGCGTCTTGACCGAACCCTGGCGAGGGTTCTCACCCTCCCGCTCCGCGCAAAAAAAAGCCCACTGACGTGGGCTTGTTGTGCTGGCGGAGACGGAGGGATTCGAACCCTCGATGCAGCTCTTCACCGCATACTCCCTTAGCAGGGGAGCACCTTCGGCCTCTCGGTCACGTCTCCAGCA
>JBEBAJ010000124.1:0-7511 GCA_041158965.1 Pseudomonadota bacterium
CCCACCTGGGCTGTGGCTTGCGTTTCGGCCTTGGCCTGTCGCAAAAAAGCCTCCAGGTCATGCATATCGGGCAAACTGGCGGGCTCGTCCCATTGGGCCACCTGGCTGAGCCGATCTAAGGCTTGTTGGGCTTGCCATTCTTGCTCGGCCACCACGCCCACAAAACGGCCCAGCACCACGCACTGCACGGTCGGTGGCAGCGCCGCCTGCAGTTCTGCCGCTGTCGACTTCAATTGAGCCTGAGGGCTGGGCAAACGCAGCACCCGCGCGTGCATCAGGCCCTCGGGCCGCAGGTCATGGATAAACCGCGCCTGCCCCAGAATTTTTGCCGGCAAATCCAGGCGTGGCACTTTTTGGGCCAGGCCTGGTCTGTGTGTGGCGCGTGGGTAAGGCGGCGCCAGTTCGGCGGGCTCAAAATCAAGCGTCACCCCTTTCAGGGCCCCCCAATAGTCCCCGCCATGCAAGCCGGTCAGGCGGCGCACCTCGGCGCAGGCCTGGCGGATGGCTGAGCCGGAATCTTGCACCGACAGGCTGCCTGAGGTCATGCCTTCGTCCGGCCCATGGGCCGTGCTGGCGCTGACGATCTCAATCTGCGCCAAGGGCAGATTCAGCTCTTCAGACGCGATCAGTGCCAAGGCCGTCAGAATGCCTTGGCCCAATTCCACTTTTCCAGTGTGAACACGCACCCGGCCAGGGACTGAGAAATCCAGCCACTGGTGGATGCGGCGGTTGACATGCAGGCTGCCGGGCCACTGAGGCAAGCCTTGGCTGCGGTCGATCACGAAACCGCGGGGTGCAGAAGAGGGTTCTGATGGAGCGTTCATTCAAAAAACCAAGAACAGTGATACAGGGTTGAGTTGAGCAGATTATCACCAATTGCGCATTTTGCTTGTCACTGACGGATCTTCCCCTTCAGTCCTACCTACATTGGGCGCATTCTGAGGGGGCGCCTGCCTTGCCGACCCCACAGACCCGGCTGGCTTCTTTCACCCAAGAGGCGCGATGGTCTCGACCGCCACGCTCACCGCCGGGGCCGAGGCATCGCCGCCCCGCATCACCCCTCGCAACGGCGACACATCGGCAAAGTCCCGTCCCCTGGCCAGGGTGACATAGTCTGGCCCGGGGGAGCCCCAACCATGGCGAGCGTTGGTCGGGTCCAGATGCAGCCAACCCTGGCTGGGATGGTCTTGCATACCGGGCACATACAGGGCCACCCAGGCATGGCTGGCGTCCGCACCCACCAAACGGGTCTGGCCGGGCAAGGGCTGTGTCAACAAATACCCGCTCACATAGCAGGCAGACTGCCCCATTTGACGCAAGCCTGCGATCATGATGTGGGCAAAGTCTTGGCAGACCCCCCGCCTGAGTCGCAGGGCGCTGAGGGCCGGGGTGTCCACCATGGTGCTTTGCTTGTCATAGGTCAGTTCGCTGTGCAAGCGGTGCATGAAGGCCAAAGCGGCTTGTGTCAGGGGCCGATCGGCAGACAGATCTGTGCGCGCCAAATCTGAAAAATCCGGGTGCTGCGGCACCCTGGAAGAAGGGTACATGCAGCGTCGGGCGATGATGGCGGATGGGTTGGAGGTATGACGCAACTGTTCAATGGCCTGCTGGCAAGTGATGGCCGAGTGGGTGTCGGTCAAAGTCCGGGTATCGACCCGCGTGCGTGCCACCACCCGCAGGATTTGATGGGCTTCAGACAAAAACCATCTGGTCAGTTGATTGCCCCAAAGGTCAGTGCGAGTGGATTGATCGCCCAAGCCGGGCACTGGATCGATCTCGATGCGGTGCGACAGTACATTTTGGGTGGGCTCGGTGCAAGGAGAGAGATGGGCCAGATGGTGCGAAGATTCGACCCGCTGGCTGTAGCGATAGACGGTTTCGTGAACGATGGACAACAGCATGGTTCAGGCAGGCCGCAGGTGTGGCACTGAGTTCAAGGGCAGCGAGGCCGATGCAGGGCCAAGGCAAAACGCCGAACCCTGTCCTTGCGGGGTCATCAAAGCCAGGATGCGCCAAGCCTGGCCCCCGGACCATTGCTTCTGTAGGGTGTAGCTGGCCCCGTCCTTGCGCATCTTATGGGCCCAGGCCGATCGTTGTATGTCGCTCAGATCGTCGACACGTTGTGGCGCAAAGACCGCACGCAAGCCGTCATCAGGGTAGGTGGGGTGTATCCAAAGGTCGGCACCCCGACGCAGGATCTGAGGCCAGACCTCAGGTTCGCCGCACCACCAACTCTCCACCGAGGGCAAAGAGAGGTCTTCGTGTAAGGCTTGCTGACACAGAGAGGGCAATAAACCCAGCCATGCCGGGGAATCCAGAAACGCCAGCCCGGGAGGGTTGAGCAAAAGCACTTGGCCGCATCGCAACACCTCAAACAAGCCTGCAATGCCTTGGTCCGGCTCACAGGGTTGTTCCAGGGGGTCCAGGGTGTCATGACCTTGCAAATTGACCAGGCCATGCACCACTTTCAGACCAGACCCGGTTTGCAGAAACAATTGTTGATGCCGCACCAGCAAATCGCTGGCCCGGGCAGAGCTGATGCCCCCGTGCGCCACGCTGCCTGGCAGCCAAGTCCACTCTGGCTGTGATGCGGGCCTGAGCACCACCCAATGGGTGGGCTCAGGCCCAGAGGGTGGCCAGGCCTGCTGCCAATGGTTTAACCATTCTTGAAACATGGGGTCGGATTGCAGGGAGGGCCAGGGCAGGGCGGCCCGGCTGCTTTGCGCCAATACCCACCACGCGCCAAGTGGGTCACAAGCGATGTCAAAGGACATCACACTGAGCCAGCGCGACCCCAAAGGTTGCAGCCCATGCAACATGGGCATGTAATCACCATGGCCCAAAGTCAAGGCAGTAGGCAGGGCCCAATGAAATGGGACCGCATCAGGTGCATAGACCTGACGGGCCAGGGCGTCCAGCAAGCGCATGCGTTGCCAAAGGCCACGGGTGATCAGGCCCCAGGTTTCGGGCCCGACGCCATCTGGTCTGGCGGGTTGTACTGCGCTGGCTTGACTCATGGGCAACTTGTGTAAAAACACCTCTGATCGATCAATGGCTGACATCCGCTTCGTTGCGATGTGTCAGCGATTGTGGCATCCGCCCGAATTTTTAGGCACTTTCACAGGGCAATCGGCCGCCTCACCAATTCAAGAGGGCTGAGTGGGTCAAGAGGTGGGTCACGCCGAATCGGATTGTAGAACCCTTCCATGCGGTCAAAGGCTTCAGTCTTGGCCTCTTGCCGCGCCATTTCTCAGAGACCCGATCATCAGCCAAGGCGCTTGCCGCCATAATGCGGTTTTGATCTGCAACATCGATCATTTAGGGGGGACGCCATGTTCATTCGCCTGCAGCCATTGGCGCGTCGCGCCGCACGAATCGCCCTATCTCTCGGGGTCGCAGTGTCCGCACCGCTTTGGGCCCAAACTGCCACGTGGCCGAGCAAACCCGTGCGATTGATCGTCGGTTTCCCGGGCGGATCCACGCCAGACACGGCCGCGCGCGCCCTGGCCGAAGGTCTGTCCAAGGCCTGGGGTCAGGCCGTGGTGGTCGAATCCAAGGTGGGGGCCGGTGGCAATATTGCCGCCGATTTTGTGTCGAAAGCCAACGACGACCACACCTTGGGCGTGGTGATCAATGGCAACCTCACCACCGCCAAGCTGCTCAACCCGAAACTGAGTTACGACCCCACCAAAGACCTGTTGCCGGTCAGCCTGATCGCGACCGCCCCCTTGCTGCTGGTCTCGACCGCTGATATGCCGACAGGGGCGGCATGGGTCAGCGCCGTGCGTGCCGCTGGCGATAAACTCAGTTATGGTTCGGTGGGCATTGGTTCGGTGGGTCATCTGGGCATTGAGGTGATCAAATCTGCCATCGGCGGCACCGGGGCCGTGCATGTGCCCTATAACGGTAACCCGGCGGTCATCACCGCCATGTTGAGTGGACAAGTGCAAATGGCCCTGATGCCACCCGCGGTCGCCATGCCGCAAATCAAGGCCGGCAAATTGCAAGCGGTGGGATTGACCGGTCCGCGCAGTGCCATGGCGCCCGATCTGCCTTCGTTGAGCGAGGCAGGCGTTCGGATCAGCCCGCTTGAGGTGTGGGTGGCGTTGGTGGCACCTGCCAGCCTGAGCCGTGTGGCGCAAGATCGACTCGCAAGTGACCTGCCAGCCTTGCTCAAAGAGGCCGACACCCGCCAACGCCTGCTGACGGGGGGCTGGGAGCCCATGGGCAGCAGCAGCGCCGCGCTGGCCAGTCGGGTGCGCGACGAAACCAAATTGTTCGGTGACATCATCTCAGCGCGTGGCATACGCCTCGAGTAAGTCCTGCATAAGAGATCGTGACGGCCGCTGACAAGCGGCGGGCGCTTTCATCGACGGACCATGTGCCGCCACCATGATCTGCCTGTGCCTGCTGGGGCGCACGCCGTCATTCGCCAAAGTTGAGCGGCAGGCCGACGTAGTTTTCTGCGATGGTTCGCGATCCAGACGCGCTGTGTGTCAGGTAGTCCAGTTCGGCCTCTTGAAACTTTTGACCGATCTCGCCTTGATCCGGGAACCTGTGCATCAGGCTCGTGAACCACCAAGAGAAGCGCTCGGCGCGCCAGATGCGGGCCAGGCAGCGAGCGGAATAGTGGTCGATGCCGACCTGCGATTTTTCCACGCAAGCCTCGATCAGGGCGTCGGAGAGGTACTTCACGTCGGTCGCTGCGAGGTTCAACCCCTTGGCGCCGGTTGGCGGCACGATGTGGGCGGCATCTCCCGCCAGAAACAAGGTGCCAAAGCGCATCGGCTCAACCACAAAGCTGCGCAGCGGGGCGATGCTTTTCTCTATGCTGGGCCCAGTGATCAATTGCTCTCGCGCTTCAGGGTCCAGGCGGTGGCGCAACTCGGCCCAAAAGGCGTCGTCAGACCATTGCTCGACCTGGTCCGTCAGTGGCACTTGAAGGTAATAACGGCTGCGGGTGTGGCTGCGCTGTGAACACAAGGCGAAGCCGCGCGGGCTGTTCACGTAAATCAGCTCTTCGTGCACCGGTGGCGTGTCAGAGAGCACGCCCAGCCATCCAAACGGGTAAACCTTTTCAAACTCCTGGATCGATGATTTGGGCACGCTGCTTCGGCACACGCCGTGAAACCCGTCGCAGCCCGCGATGAAATCGCACTCGATGGTGTGTTTTTGACCCTCTTGGCTGTAACTCACGCTCGGATGCTTGGTGTCAAAGCCATGGATTTGGACGTCGACTGCTTCATAAATGGTGGTCAGGCCAGCGGCTTGGCGCGCCGCCATCAGATCGCGCGTCACTTCGGTCTGCCCATAGACCATCACCTTTTTCCCGCCGGTGAGCCCATCCAGATCGATGCGGTGGCGCTGACCTTTGAACAGCAGGTCAAACCCCGTGTGCACCAGGCCCTCTCGTTTCAGTCGTTCGTCGACCCCGGCTTGGGCCAACACGTCCAGCGTGACCTGTTCCAGCACGCCGGCACGGATGCGCCCCAGGACATAGTCGGGGCTTTGGCGCTCAACGATCACGGCATCGACACCCGCCTTGTGCAACAACTGGCCCAGCAACAAGCCCGAAGGGCCGGCACCCACGATCACCACCTGAGTTCTCATGATTCACATCCTTTTTCAATGGGGGTAGATTAACGCTGGCTTTGATCTCGCACAAAGTCCATGACGAATCCTTGCACACGCCATAGAATATTTGCACGATGATCGTGCAATTCAAACCCAAGCCGTTCCATGAACCCATCTGATTGGATAGAGGGCATGGCACGAGGCATGTCGGTGCTCGAGTGCTTTGGCACCGAGCGCCAACGCCTCAATGCCACCCTGACCGCGCAGCGCACGGGGCTCACGCGCGCGACCGCGCGTCGGCATTTGTTGACCTTGGCACACCTGGGCTATCTGGAGAGCGACGGCCAGTTTTTTTGGCTCTCGCCCAAGGTGCTGGGTTTTGCGGGCAGTTACTTGTCCAGTGCGCGACTGCCACGCGCTGTGCAACCCGCTCTCCACCAACTCAGCCTGACCACGCAGTTGTCCTGTTCAGTGGCTGTCTTGCAAAACGACGCCGTCATCATCGTCGCCCGTGGCATTTGGCAGGGCCCTGAAAGCTTTGCACCCAGTGGTTCCAGTGTATTGGCTTATGGCTTGCACGTGGGCACCCGTTTGCCGGCCCATGCCACATCAACGGGGCAAGTGCTGTTGGCCAACCTGTCTGCGGCGGCGCTCAAGGCCTGGCTGCAAGCGCATCCACTGAGTCGGCTCACGGCACATACCGCCACCGGGATCAGCGATTTCAAGAAAAAGCTCAAACGCGTGGCTCAGCAAGATTACTGTCTCGCCGTGCAAGAGCACGAATTGGCGGTCGACGCGCTGGCGGTGCCCTTGCGCAATGTGCAAGGCGAAACCATTGCCGCCCTCAATTTGGTGCGCTCTGGGGCCCGGCCTGACGCGCCTGACCTGGCGTCCCGTTGGTTGCCTCTGCTGCAAAAAACAGCACAAGATTTGAGGGCGCTGATTTGAAATACCTCACATGCAATAGAGCGGGACATTTCCTTAATCAACCAACGCAAAAGGCCAGGTTTGAAGTCTTTAACCGGGGTTGCATGTGAGTGTGGACATCATCCGAAAAATTGCGCTTGGCTTGGCCATGGCATGCGTACACGCCAGCATCTGGGCGGGAGAGGTCAAAGTGGCGGTGGCGGCCAATTTTTATGCCCCGATGAAACGGCTGGCCTTGTCGTTTGAGCGCGAGTCCGGACACAAGCTGACCATGGCTGTCGGCTCGACCGGGCAATTGGACGCCCAGATCCGAAACGGGGCCCCTTTTGATGTGCTGCTGGCTGCAGACGTCGACACCCCCCGCAAATTGGAGCAAGACGGCATGACCGTGACTGGTTCCAGATTCACTTACGCCACAGGGCGGCTGGTGCTCTGGAGTCGATGGCCCAAGCAAATCGTGGCTGTGGGTGACGCTGTGCCCGCCATGCCAGCCGGTCGCTTGGCCTTGGCCCAGCCCAAGCTGGCCCCTTATGGCGCGGCCGCCCAAGAGGTGCTGGAGCGACTGGGTTGGTGGCAGACCCTGCAACCGCAACTGGTTTATGCCGCAAACGTGGCGCAGGCCCACCAATTCATTGCCACAGGCAATGCCATGTCGGGCTTCATCGCCTTGTCGCAAGTTCAGGAGCAAGGACAGATCAAAGAAGGGTCAGCCTGGGTCGTGCCCGCCTCCATGCATCGGCCTTTGCGTCAGGAGGCGGTTTTGCTCAAAACCGCAGAGTCCAACCCGGCGGCACTGGCCTGGCTGAAGTATCTGCAAAGCGAACCGGCGCGCGCCATTTTGCGTGCTTTCGGGTACGAGGCTTGAACATTCAAGCAAATGATTAAATCAGATGCTATGATGCCTGCGGTCTCGTGTTGAAAGCGGTGATTGGAGTTGACATCATGAATTTCGGTTTGACAAGCGAACAATTGGCCATGCGCGACCATGTCAGGGCCCTGCTGGACAAAGA
>JBEBAJ010000125.1:0-7467 GCA_041158965.1 Pseudomonadota bacterium
GAGGCTGTGGCGCAGGCCCCCACCTTGGGCATTTCGACCGGCCCCTCGGGCAGCTATGTGGAAAAGCTGATTCGTGGCTGGGGCCTGGGTGAGTTGCTTGAGCAGCGCCGCGTGGTGCCCCCCCCAGGCACCCCGGTGGGCCAGTTCATTGCGCAGGGCAAAGTGGCCCTGGGCTTTCAGCAACGCAGTGAAATGGTCGGCTTGTCTGGCGTTAATGTGTTGGGCCCCTTGCCCGAACCCGTGGGTTACACCACCATTTTCTCGGCGGGTGTGCCTGTGGCCATTCATGCCGAACACCCGTCCCGCCAGCCAGTGGAGGCTTTCTTGTCTTATCTCATCTCCGACGCCACACTTTCCTTCAAACTTCAACACGGCATGTCCGCACTGTCATGAGCTTCAACAAACCCCTGATCATCGACGTTCACGGCCACTACACCACTGCCCCCAAGGCACTGGAGAACTGGCGCAACCAACAGATCGCTGCCCTCAACCAACCCGCCAGCATGCCCAAGGTCGCCGATCTCCAGATCAGCGACGACGAGCTGCGTGAGTCGATCGAGCTCAATCAGCTGGCCAAAATGAAAGAGCGGGGCAGTGACATCACCATCTTCAGCCCGCGCGCGTCTTTCATGGCGCACCACATCGGCGACTTTCAGGTCTCATCCACTTGGGCCGCCATTTGTAACGAACTCTGTTACCGCGTCTCGCAACTTTTTCCTGAGCACTTCATCGGTGCGGCGATGTTGCCCCAGTCGCCCGGTGTGGATCCCAAGACCTGCATCCCCGAATTGGAGAAGTGCGTGAAGGAGTACGGCTTTGTCGGTATCAACCTCAACCCTGATCCCTCGGGCGGGCACTGGACCAGCCCGCCGCTGACCGACCGCCACTGGTACCCCATTTATGAAAAAATGGTCGAGCACGACATCCCGGCCATGGTGCATGTCTCCACCAGCTGCAACAACTGCTTTCACACCACCGGGGCGCATTACCTGAATGCCGACACCACCGCCTTTATGCAGTGCCTCCAGGGCGATCTGTTCAAAGACTTCCCGACCCTCAAATTCCTGATCCCGCACGGCGGCGGTGCCGTGCCCTACCATTGGGGCCGCTTCCGTGGCTTGGCCCAAGAGATGAAAAAGCCCTTGTTGCAAGAGCACCTGCTCAACAACATCTTTTTTGACACCTGTGTCTATCACCAGCCGGGCATCGATCTGCTGACCAAAGTCATCCCGGTTGACAACATCTTGTTTGCCTCGGAAATGATCGGTGCCGTGCGCGGCATAGACCCCGAGACGGGACACTACTACGACGACACCAAGCGCTATGTATTGGCCACGCCTCACCTCAGTGATGCGCAGCGCTATCAGGTCTTTGAAGGCAACGCACGCCGTGTCTTCTCGCGCCTCGATGCCCGCCTCAAGGCCCAAGGAAAATGACCAAAAATACGAAATGGGGGGCAGGCCCCCATTTCCAGACCCCCAGTGCTTTGAAGGATTGAACATGTACGAATTGGGCGTGGTTTATCGCCACATACAGCGAACCCCCGTGGCCACCGCACAGGCCATGGCATCTTTGGGGTCGGCCACTGTGCACGAAGCCATGGGCCGCGTCGGCCTCATGAAGCCGTATTTGCGCCCCATCTTCAGCGGGGCCCAAATCGCCGGTCCGGCGGTGACTGTGTTATTGCATCCGGGTGACAACTGGATGCTGCACGTCGTGGCCGAGCAAATTCAGCCCGGTGATGTGGTGGTGGCGGCCGTCACCGCCGACTGTACCGATGGCTACTTTGGCGATTTGCTGGCCACTTCGTTCAAGGCGCGCGGTGCTGTGGGCTTGATCATTGACGGCGGAGTGCGCGACGTGCGCGTGTTGGCCGATATGCCATTTCCAGTGTGGAGCAAGGCGATCAGCAGCAAAGGAACGGTCAAAGCCACGCTGGGGTCGGTCAATATTCCTGTGGTCGTTGCCGGAGTGTCTGTGACCCCCGGGGATCTCATTGTGGCCGATGACGACGGCGTGGTGTGTGTGCCGCGTGCCATGGCCGAGAAAACCCTGCAAACTGCACAGGCCCGGGAAGCCAATGAAGGTGAAAAACGCGCCAAGCTCGCTTCTGGCGTGCTCGGTCTGGACATGTACCAGATGCGCGAGCCATTGGCCAAACTGGGCTTGCGCTATATCGACTGAGCACAGTGCCTGAACCCATTAAAGCCTGCGAGGAACCCATCATGATTTTTGAAAAAACACCCGGCTGGCTCGATTGGTACAACGGGCCGAGCCGACCCCGTTTCAAATTACCGGCAGGCAGTGTCGATGCCCATTGCCATGTGTTCGGCCCCGGTGATCAATTTCCCTATGCGCCCGAACGCAAGTACACCCCTTGCGACGCCTCGAAAGCACAACTGTTTGCCTTGCGCGACCACCTGGGCTTTTCGCGCAATGTCATCGTTCAAGCCACCTGCCACGGCGCCGACAACCGGGCCTTGGTCGACGCCTGCCTGAGTTCAGGTGGGATGGCGCGTGGCGTGGCCACGGTGCGCCGCAGCATCACTGACGACGAATTGAATCAGCTGCACGCCGCCGGGGTGCGCGGCGTGCGCTTTAACTTTGTCAAACGTCTGGTTGATTTCACCCCCAAAGATGAGCTGATGGAAATTGCCGACCGGATTGCCAAGCTGGGCTGGCATGTCGTGATTTATTTCGAAGCGGTGGATCTGCCAGAACTTTGGGATTTCTTCACCAGCCTTCCCACGACGGTGGTCGTCGATCACATGGGCCGCCCCGATGTCAGCAAGCCCGTCGATGGCCCCGAGTTTGAGCTGTTCATCCGATTCATGCGTGAGCATCCCAACGTCTGGAGCAAAGTGTCTTGCCCCGAGCGCCTCTCGGTCACCGGCCCCAAAGCTTTGGGCGGTGAGCAAGCCGCCTACCGGGATGTCGTCCCCTTTGCCCGCCGCATCGTCGAAACTTTCCCTGACCGTGTGCTGTGGGGCACGGACTGGCCACACCCCAATCTGAAAGACCACATGCCTGACGATGGACTGCTGGTCGATTTCATCCCGCACATCGCCACCACGCCTGAATTGCAACGCAAGCTGCTGGTCGAAAACCCCATGCGCTTGTACTGGCCGCAAGAGGTGTCTGTGTGAATTTCACCCGCTATGAACCCAAAATGGGAAATTGGGGCCTGCCCCCGATTTCTGAGACCTGAGGAGAAACACATGGCGCTCAATAAGCCGTATTTGGATATTCCTGGCACGATCATTTTCGATGCCGAACAAAGTCGCAAGGGTTATTGGCTGAATCAGTTTTGCATGAGCCTGATGAAGGCCGAGAACCGGGAACGGTTCAAGGCCGATGAGCGTGCCTATTTGGATGAATGGCCGATGACAGAGGAACAAAAGCAGGCTGTGATGGCGCGCGACCTCAATTGGTGCATGCGCACAGGGGGCAATATTTATTTTCTGGCCAAGATCGGCGCTACCGACGGCAAGAGTTTTCAGCAAATGGCGGGCTCGATGACCGGGATGACCGAGGAAGAGTATCGGGACATGATGATCAAAGGCGGGCGTTCAGTCAATGGCAACCGCAAGGTGGGTGAAGATGGCGACGCTCAAGCCCACCGGCAGCCTCAAGGCAAGGCCGCACTGGCCCCACGGAAAGGACATTGACATGGCACGCATCACTTCATCGGTGTATTGTTCGCATGTGCCCGCCATCGGCGCGGCCATGGACCTGAAGAAAACCCAAGAGCCTTATTGGCAACCTCTGTTCAAGGGCTTTGATTTTTCCCGCCAATGGATCAAAGACAACCCGCCTGATGTGGTGTTTTTGGTCTACAACGACCATGCCACCGCCTTCAGCCTGGACATCATTCCCACTTTTGCCATTGGCACTTCCGCCCGGTACCAACCTGCTGACGAAGGTTGGGGCCCACGTCCGGTGCCTGTGGTGCATGGCCATCCGGAGCTCGCTTCGCACATTGCGCAGTCGGTCATTCAGGAGGACTTTGACCTGACCATTGTGAACAAAATGGACGTCGACCATGGCTTGACGGTGCCGCTGTCTCTGATGTGCGGTGAAAAAGACCCGCAACAAGATGCCTGGCCGTTCAAAGTCATTCCCTTTGCCGTGAACGTGGTGCAATACCCCGTGCCCAGCGGCAAGCGTTGTTTCATGTTGGGCCAAGCGATCCGGCGTGCCGTTGAATCGTTTGATGAAGATCTGAATGTGCAAATTTGGGGCACTGGCGGCATGAGCCACCAGTTGCAAGGCGCAAGGGCCGGGCTGATCAATCGGGAGTGGGACAATGCATGGCTGGATCAGCTCATTGCAGACCCCGCTGCCTGCGCCAGTGTGCCGCACATGGACTATGTGCGTGAAGCCGGCTCTGAAGGCATAGAACTGGTCATGTGGCTCATTGCGCGGGGCGCGATGAACGATGTGGCCGGGGGTCCCAAGCCCAAGTTGACCCACCGCTTCTACCATGTGCCCGCCTCGAACACCGCAGTCGGACACGCCATTTTGGAAAACACCTGAAAGCAAAAGCATGAGCAAAACCATCAAAGTCGCACTCGCCGGTGCGGGCGCATTTGGCGTCAAGCACCTCGACGGGATTAAAAATATCGATGGCGTTGAGGTCATCTCGCTGATTGGCCGGGAGTTGGGCAAAACCCAAGAGGTGGCGACCAAATATGGCATCGGCCACGTCACGACTGATTTGTCCGAGTCGCTCAAGCTCAAAGAGCTCGATGCCGTGATCTTGTGTACCCCGACCCAGATGCACGCCAGTCAGAGTTTGGAGTGCCTCAGGGCCGGCAAGCACGTGCAGGTTGAAATCCCGCTTTGCGATGTGCTCAAGGAAGGTCAGCAAGTGCTTGACTTGCAAAAATCCACCGGCCTGGTGGCGATGTGCGGCCACACGCGTCGCTTCAACCCCAGCCACCAATGGGTGAACCAAAAAATCCGGGCGGGCGAGTTCAATATCCAGCAAATGGACGTTCAGACCTACTTCTTCAGGCGCACCAATATGAATGCGCTGGGCCAACCGCGCAGCTGGACCGATCACCTGTTGTGGCACCATGCCGCCCACACTGTCGATTTGTTCGCTTACCAGTGCGGCAGCCCGATTGTGAAGGCCCATGCGGTACAAGGCCCGATACATCCGAGCTTGGGCATCGCCATGGACATGAGCATCCAGTTGAAGGCCGCTAACGGTGCCATCTGTACCCTGTCTTTGTCTTTCAATAATGACGGTCCCTTGGGGACTTTCTTTCGCTATATCGGTGACACAGGCACCTACCTGGCCCGATACGACGACCTCTTCAATGGCAAGGAAGAGAAAATCGATGTGTCCAAGGTCGATGTGTCCATGAACGGCATTGAACTGCAAGACCGCGAGTTCTTTGCAGCCATTCGCGAAGGCCGTGAACCCAATGCCAGTGTGGCCAGCGTGATGCCCTGCTATGAGGTGTTGCACCAGCTGGAACAGCAACTGGCCTGAAGCCCATGACCGACCGATATGCCGTGATTGGCAACCCCATTGCACAAAGCAAATCGCCGTTGATACACGGCGAGTTTGCGCGTGCCTGCGCACAAGACATGAGCTACGAGCGTTTGCTGGGCCCCTTGGGTGGTTTTGCGCCATGTGTAGATCAATTCAGGGCTGAGGGGGGCAGGGGGCTCAATGTGACAGCCCCCTTCAAATTGGACGCCTGTGCCTATTGCACCGATCTGTCCATCGACGCCCAATTGGCTGGCGCGGTCAATGCCATGAAGTTTGAGGGTGAGAAGGTTTGGGGCCAAAATTTTGACGGCATCGGCCTGGTGCGCGACCTCCAGGTCAATCTCAAGACCCCGTTGATGGGGCGGCGCGTATTGATTTTGGGGGCGGGCGGGGCCACCAGAGGGGCGCTGTTGCCTATATTGCAATGCCGACCAGCGCGGATGGTGATTGTGAACCGCACGGTGGATAAAGCGGTGGAGTTGCTGGGCATCGCGCAGCAACACCAGCCCGAATTGGCCCAAGAGTGCCGTTTGCAAGCCATGGGTTACGCCGACCTGGCGGGGCAAGCCTTTGATGTGGTCTTGCATGCCACCTCGGCCGGCTTGAGTGATGAGGCCCCGCCCTTGCCTGCAGGGGTGTTTGCGCCTGGTGCCCTGGCCTATGACTTGACGTATGGCAAGGGCATGACCCCCTTTTTGCGTCTGGCCCGAGACGCCAATGTCAGCCATCTCGCCGATGGGGTGGGCATGTTGGCCGAGCAGGCTGCCGAAGCTTTTGCCTGGTGGCGTGGGGTGCGTCCGGACACCGCCGAGGTCATCCGCCAGATCACGGTTCCACTCAAATAAAAAAAACCGCCCCGATCAGGGGCGGTGATGGATGCGGCCAGGCCTTGCGGGCTTGTGGCTTTAAAGGGAGTCGATGAAGCTGCGCAACTTGTCGCTGCGGCTCGGGTGCTTGAGCTTGCGCAGGGCCTTGGCCTCGATCTGACGGATGCGCTCGCGCGTGACATCAAATTGCTTGCCCACCTCCTCCAGCGTGTGGTCGGTGGACATTTCGATGCCGAAGCGCATGCGCAAGACTTTGGCCTCGCGCGGGGTCAGGCCGTCGAGAATCTCCTTGACGACATCGCGCAGGCCAGCCTGCATGGCGGCTTCGATGGGCGCGGTGTTGGCCGAGTCTTCGATGAAATCACCCAGATGCGAATCGTCGTCGTCGCCGATGGGCGTCTCCATCGAAATCGGTTCCTTGGCGATTTTCATGATCTTGCGGATCTTGTCCTCAGGGATGGCCATTTTCTCGGCCAAAATGCCTGCGTCGGGCTCGAAGCCAAACTCTTGCAGATGCTGGCGCGAAATGCGGTTCATCTTGTTGATGGTCTCGATCATGTGCACCGGAATGCGGATGGTGCGGGCCTGATCGGCAATGGAGCGGGTGATGGCCTGACGAATCCACCAGGTCGCATAGGTCGAGAACTTATAACCGCGCCGGTATTCGAACTTGTCCACAGCTTTCATCAGGCCGATGTTGCCTTCCTGGATCAGGTCGAGGAACTGCAGGCCCCGATTGGTGTATTTTTTGGCAATCGAGATGACCAGGCGCAAGTTGGCTTCGATCATCTCTTTCTTGGCGTCGCGCGAGGCGGCTTCGCCTTCATTCATGCGCTTGTTGATGTCCTTGAGCTCATCCAGCGGCACCACCACCTGAGACTGCAGGTTGATCAGTTTTTGCTGCAATTCCTGCACTGGCGGTATGTTGCGAGCCATGATCAGGCTCCAGGGCTTACCGGCTGCAGATTGCTTTTCGATCCACTTGAGGTTGAGCAGCTGAGAAGCCACGCGTTCGCCGTTTTTGCTGCGGCCACTGAACTCGGCCACAAACTGCGGTTGCGGGTAGCCGCACTTGTCGACGATGATGCGGCGCAGTTCCCGTTCGACCTTGCGGACTTCATCCACTTGGGCGCGCAC
>JBEBAJ010000126.1:0-7440 GCA_041158965.1 Pseudomonadota bacterium
CACCAAAGTTTTGTGCACCGCTTCGGTCGAAGAAAAAGTGCCGGGTCACAAAAGGGGCAGTGGCGAGGGTTGGGTGACCGCTGAATACGGCATGCTTCCCCGTGCCACCCACACCCGGGGCGACCGTGAGGCTGCCCGGGGCAAGCAAAGTGGGCGCACTCAAGAGATTCAGCGCCTGATCGGGCGTTCATTGCGGGCCATTTTTGACTTGAAAGCTGTAGGTGAGCGCACCATCCACATCGACTGCGATGTCATTCAGGCCGATGGGGGCACCCGAACCGCCAGCATCACCGGGGCTTATGTCGCGGCCAGTGATGCAGTCCAGTTTTTGATCCGTCAGGGCTTGCTGACCCAAAGCCCGATCACCCAGGCGGTGGCTGCCATCTCAGTCGGCATGTTGCAAGATCAGGCCTTATTGGACCTGGAATACACAGAAGATTCAGCTTGCGACACCGACATGAATGTGGTGATGACCTCGGCCGGACATTTTGTCGAGGTACAAGGAACCGCTGAAGGGGCCCCCTTCACACGTGAGCAGATGGGGCAATTGCTGGCCCTGGCGGAAAAAGGGATCCGCGAACTTCTTGCTTGGCAGCAAAAGGCCCTGGCGTCATGATGCGCGACCTGGTGCTGGCATCGAACAACGCGGGCAAGCTCAATGAGTTGCAGGCCATGATGGCTCCTTTGGGCTTGCAACTGCTTGCCCAGGGTCAATTGGGCATCCCCGAGGCGGATGAGCCGTTTCACACCTTCGTCGAAAACGCCTTGGCCAAAGCCCGACACGCCAGTGCCCTCAGCGGCTTGCCTGCGTTGGCCGACGACGCTGGACTTTGCGTCGATGCCTTTGGAGGCGAACCCGGGGTGCAGACTGCTTACTACGCGACCCGATTTGGATACCCCAAAGGGGATGACCACAATGTCACCGCGCTGCTGGAACAGATGGCCCATATTGAGCAGCGCCGTGCTGCGCTGGTCAGCACCCTGGTCGCCGTGCGCCACCCCAACGATCCCGAGCCCCTGATCGCCATTGGACGCGCCGTGGGGGAGATCACCCGTGCACGTTGTGGCCAAAACGGTTTTGGTTTTGACCCTGTCATGTACCTGCCCGAATTTGGGCAAACCTTTGCGGAAATGCCCACTGAGTTGAAAAATACCCGCAGCCACCGAGGCCAAGCCGCCAGCCTGATGGTGCAGATGATTCGCGAACGATGGCTGAGTTGAATCTGGATATCCGTCATTGGATGCGACCCGGCACGCTGCAGTTGGGCAGCTTGCCCCCCTTGTCGGTTTATGTGCATCTGCCCTGGTGCCTGAAAAAATGCCCTTATTGCGATTTCAATTCGCATGAGTGGCGTGGCGACGATTTGGCCGACGCCGAAAACCGCTACATCAATGCCCTCATGGCCGATCTCGATGCCAGCTTGCCCTTGATTTGGGGCCGAAGCGTGCAAACGGTGTTCATCGGCGGTGGCACGCCCAGCCTGTTTTCACCCCAGGGCATTGAGCGACTGCTGGCCGAAATGCGGGCTCGCTTGCGACTGGTGGCCGATGCCGAAATCACCTTGGAGGCCAATCCAGGCACCTTTGAAAAAGACCGCTTCAAAGCCTTTCGGCAAGCGGGCGTGACGCGTTTGTCCATCGGGGTGCAAAGCTTTGATGACCGCTTTTTAAAGCCTCTGGGCCGGGTGCACGACGCCGAGCAAGCCTTGGCCGCAGTGAGCGAAGCGGCCCGCTGCTTTGAGACATTCAATATCGATCTGATGTATGCCTTGCCAGGGCAGAACATGCAAGATTTGGCCCGTGATTTGGAACAGGCCCTGTCCTTCTCTCCGCCCCACCTTTCGGTCTATCACCTCACCATCGAACCCAACACGGTATATGCCAAATTCCCTCCCCAAGGGCTGCCAGATGAAGACTTGGCGTACGAAATGCTAGACCTCATCACAGAGCGCACGGGGCAGGCAGGGTTGGGCAGATACGAGGTCTCGGCCTATGCCAGAGCAGGACACCGCTGCGAGCACAACTTGAACTACTGGCAGTTTGGCGACTATCTGGGTTTGGGGGCCGGGGCACATGGCAAGCTCAGTTTTGCCCACCGCATCATGCGAACCGTGCGTTGGCGTGAACCCCAGCGCTACATGGAAGGTGCATTGGGGGGGCAAGCGTTGGCACAAGCCGACGAGGTGCGCCGCGCCGACTTGCCCTTTGAGTTCATGCTCAACGCCTTGCGCTTGCGCGATGGCTTTGACTTGTCCATGTACACCGAGCGCACCGGACTGCCGATCAGCAGCGTACAACAGGCATTGATACAGGCCGAGCAAAAGGGCTTGGTGCAGATCATCGGCAAGCAGTTGCGCCCGACCGAACTCGGCTTTGACTTTTTGAGCGAACTGCAGGCGCTGTTTTTGGAGTATTCTTAGTGGGCTAGTCCTGCACGAAGATATTTCAAAAAACCAATAGGAGACAGTGATGAGCCCCTCTGAAAAAAGTGTGCGTCGTGACTTGGCAGCTTGCTACCGATTGGTGGCCATGTATGGCTGGGACGACCTGATATTTACCCATATCTCGGCGCGTGTTCCCGATGAGCCGGGGCATTTTTTGATCAACCCCTACGGGATGTTGTTTGAGGAAATCACTGCGTCAAGCCTGGTGAAAATTGATTTGCAGGGGCAAGTGGTCGGTGTCAGCAATTACCCTGTCAACCCCGCCGGGTTCACCATTCATTCGGCCATCCACGAAGTGCGGCATGACGCCGCATGCGTGATGCACCTACACACCCTTGATGGCACGGCGGTGTCGACCGCGACGCATGGCCTGTTGCCACTGAACCAGACGGCCCAGTTGGTGTGTGCGGCCCTGGCATACCATGATTACGAAGGCGTGGCGCTGGACCTCGCTGAACGGCCCCGCCTGCAACAAGACCTGGGCCAAAAAGACATGATGTTGTTGCGCAATCACGGGACCCTGACTCTGGGGCGCACTTGTGCCGAAGCGTTCATGAAAATGTATTTTCTGGAGCGTGCCTGCTCGATGCAGGTGCGCACCTTGTCAGGCGTTTCCGTGGCGCAGACCTACCCGACCGCCCCTGAGGTGATCGCCAAAAACGCTGCCTTGATGGAGGGCAGCGGCTCGGCCGATTTGGCCAATAAATTGGTGTGGCCGGCCCTGATTCGTAAGCTGCAGAGACACAGCCCCGACTTTGCCGATTAACCCTGCGCCTGTATCGAGGTGCGCCGGCGCATTAATATGCACTCATGTTTCTTCAAACCGTCATTCAGGCCACCATGCGGCGTTTGCGCCGCTCTCTGCCGCCGCCTCCTGCCCCGGGTGAGCGGCGTCAGGGGGCTGATCGCAGCGGTTTCATCATGGGTCTGATTCTGGTGTTCACTTTGTTGGCGTTGGTTTTACTTTCTAATTTGCCTGATCGTTGATATGCACATTTACATATATTTACAATAGTGGCTTATTTGTTGAATTTTTTAGAAAAATAGTATTTATCCGATTGACACGGTCAGGTATTGGGTGCATCTTGCTCGGCAGGATTCATCTTACGGGGTCGTCCAGTGGTTTCAGCAACTCCAGAGAGTTTGCCCGCCAGTGATGGCAAGCCGACGTTTTTCGATTGGCTGTTCATCCTCACGCTTGGCCTGGCTGTGCTGGGTGTGGTGTGGGTGGGGCATTTGGCCTACAACGAAGGGGTCAAGACAGAATTGACCAAACGCCATGGCGAGGTTTGGCTGGAGTGGCTGAAAAAAGCCAGCGGCAATCGCGCCGAGGCGGATTTCGAGCCCCAGGTCTGTGCCCGCACCCAGGGGCGAACATGGGGCCCTTGCCTGGCTTGGCTGACCTCGGTCGATGGCCCCATGTCCGGTCAAAGCAATGCATTCACTGGGGAGCCACTGAAACTGGCCCTGAAATGTGACATGTCAGACCGAGGCATGGTGGGGTTGCTGGTGCTTGAGCGACTGACACCCACACCCCCCGGGTCGGCCGTGCCAGTGGTGGTTGACCCCCTGGCCGAAGCCGACTCGATCAAAGACACCATGTCTGTGCGCGTGACGGTTTGCGACAAGGGGGCAGGCCCCATCAAGATCGGTGAAACCGAATTCTGAGCAGAGACATGACCCAGACCCCTGCCCCCAATCCTTCCGAGCCACCCACAGATACCAAGTGGTCTTTGCGAGCCTATGTGTATGGATGGCTGATCGACCCCCATCGGGAGGACAATCACCACCGTGATTTTGAGCGCTGGATAGGCATACTGATTGTGGCCAACCTGTTCGCGCTGATGTTTGAGCATGTGCCAGCCATCTATGAGCCCAATGCGCGCCTGTTCCATTTGTTCGATGTGTTTTCGGTCATCGTGTTCACAGCCGAATACCTGTTGCGACTTTATGTGGCGCCTGAAGACCCGGACTATGCCAGCAAAGGGAACCCCTACGTCAACTATGTGCGCAGCCCTTTCGCGGTGATTGATTTTCTGGCCGTGGCGCCGTTTTACTTTCAGGCTTTCATCCCGATCGATCTGCGGGTGCTGCGGTTTTTGCGTTTGTTGCGTATTCTTAAATTGTTCCGAGTGCTGGTGCCGGCCTGGCGCGAGTTTGTGCAACTCAATCAAGGGCGCACATTTAGACAAAAGGTCCATGCCCTGGTGTTTCCCAGCGAGTATGGGGGTAATTTGCACCACCTGTTTGATGGTTTCATCGTGGTCTGGGTGGTGTTGTCGGTGGTGGCCGTGGTGCTGGAGTCGGTGCACAGCATCCACTATGTGCTGAACATCGAATTCATCGTGCTTGACGCGGTGGCGGTGTGTATCTTTTCCATTGAGTATTTGTTGCGTTTGTATGCGTGTGTCGAAAATCCAGGCGTGAAAAACGCCTTGGTTGGCCGCTTCAAGCATGTCAAATCGATGGGGGCGATGATCGATTTCCTGGCGGTGCTGCCGTTTTTCCTCGAGGTGTTTTTGCACCACCTGATTGATTTGCGATTCTTGCGGGTGTTCCGCTTGATGCGCTTGTTCAAACTGACGCGATACACCGGTGCCACCAATACCTTGAGCGTGGTGATACAGCGTGAGTGGCCGATTTTGGGCGCATCGGCATTTGTCATGCTGTTGTTGGTCATTTTGACCGCCAGCCTGGGGTATTTGTTTGAACACGAAGCGCAGCCCGAGAAATTCGAAAACATCCCGCAGTCGATCTATTGGGCGGTGATCACGTTGGCTTCGGTGGGTTATGGCGATATTTCTCCCATTACGCCCGCAGGCCGCATGATGACCATCATTCTGGCTTTGCTGGGCATCGGTATTTTTGCGATCCCGGCCGCCTTGTTGTCATCGGCTTTCAGCGACCAGCTGCGCATTGAGCGGGAGACCCTCAAGAGTGAGCTCTTTCAGATGATGGCCGACGGGAAGATCGACGAGGAAGAGCGTGCGACCATACAGCGAGAGGCCAAGCGCCTGCATATTCCCCTCGATGAGGTTGAACGCATGATTCAGCGTGCGCGACAAGAGCACGAGCTCAAAGAGGATGTGTCGGTCTTGCCTTTGCACAAAATTGCGGCCAATCCGGCGCATGCGATGGAGTTCTATCGCGAGACGCTGTCCAGATTGCGCCAATTGGGATTGATGACCCAAGCCGAAGAATTTGAATCCTTGGCACGGCAGGGTCGCCTCAGCGAAGAAGAATGGCAGATCTGGCAGTCGATCAACCGCCGCTAGGGAAGCCTGACCTGAGCGGTTGCGCTTAAACCATCACGGGCACTTCGGTGGCCGGCGGGGTGTTGCGGCTGCGGCCACAGCGCACCAGACCGTCGATCATGACCATCCCGATGCCGGGAATGTCGCCCAACTGAACGCTCTCCAGCAGCGTTTTTCCAGCGGTATGTTGGGCCCGATCCATGAACACAAAGTCTGCCGCACGCCCGACCTCGATCAGGCCGCCATTGAGGTGGCGGATGCGCGCGGTGTTGCCGGTGGCAAAGCAAAATACCAGCTCTGGAGGAATATTTCCTAAGCTGGAGAGCAAGGCCACCATGCGCAGCATGCCCAGCGGCTGTACCCCCGACCCGGCTGGGCCGTCGGTGCCCAAAATCACGCGGTGCGGGCATTTCAGTTCCAGCGCAGCACGCGCAGCCGCAATGGCCACCCGCTCGTTGCCGTTGTGCACAATTTCTATGGCCCGAGACGATTTTTCGCAGAGCTCGCACACATGCGACTCAGGCAATGCAGTGTGGCCCCCGTTGATGTGTCCGATCACATCGGCATCGGCTTCGAGCACCACGTCCTTGTCGATCAGGCCAGACCCGGGAATCGATGGCCCGCCGGTGTGAATGGTGCTCTGGATGCCGTGCTTGCGTGCCCAAGCCACCATCTCTTTGGCTTCATATCCTGCCTTGACCGAGCCCAGGCCGACCTCGCCCAGCAAAGTGACGCCGGCTGCGGCCAGCTCTTTGAAGTCATCTTCGGTCATGCCTTTTTCAATCACGGGTGCACCGGCAATCACCTTCACCCCGCCCGGCCTGAAGTTGGCAAATGCGCGTTGCGCCGTGATGGCCAGTGCTTTGAGCCCGACGATGTCTTTCGGTCGACCTGGCAGGTGCACCTCACCCGCTGAAATCATGCAGGTGACCCCGCCGTGCATGGTCGAGTCGATCCAGCCCAATTGATTCTGGCGCGGTGTCCAATCGCCAAACACCGGGTGCACATGGCTGTCGATCAAACCGGGTGCCACGCAGGTCTGGCGGGCGTCAATGACGGTTTTGGCCCCATCGAGATCGCAGTCTTTTTCACGCCCGACGGCGGTGATGATGCCGTCATGGATGACGATGGTGTCGGCACTCAGGATCGGTTGATCGATGTCGCCTGAGAGCATCAGCCCAATGTGGCGGATCACGACTTTGCCCGATTTTTCTTCAATGGTGGCGGTGGCCATGCGAGTCTCCTGTGGGTGAATTCAAGACGGTGCGCAGCACCGCATCGGTGACGAAATCTTGCCATGATTGGGCGTGTTGCGGGGTATCTACCCGTTCGCCCAAAAATGCCGACAGCGTGTAGCGGTTGGACATCATGAAGTAACCGGTGGAGACGATGAGCAGATAGACATCGCGCGCCTTCAATTCGGGCCGGAACAATTCCATGCCCTGTCCACGTTGCAAAATATCGGCGATCACGGCAATGGCGGGGGAAGAGTATTGCGCCGCCCGGGTCGATTGTTTGATGTGGCGGCCATGCAGCAGGTTTTCGGTGTTGAGCAGGGTGATGAACTCGGGGTGCTGGCGGTAATAGCCCAATACAAAATCGATCACTTGGCACAAGGCACCTACGGGGTCATCGGTGTTTAGGCGCAGCCGCGTCTCGGCTTCGTTCATTTGTCGGTAGATGCCCTCAATCACCTCGATGAACAAGCCCTCTTTGCTGCCAAAGTAGTAGTAGATCATTCG
>JBEBAJ010000127.1:0-14813 GCA_041158965.1 Pseudomonadota bacterium
CCGAGCAGGCGCGTTGCTTTGTGCCCTACCCCAACGCCTGGGTGTCGCACCGTGGCAGCGGCCCGCTGGCCGGGCTGACCTTTGCCGCCAAAGACCTGTTCGATGTGGCCGGATACCCCACCGGGGGCGGCCAACCCTTTGTGCTGGCGCGCTCAGGCATCAAGGGCCGCCATGCGCAAACCGTGCAAAAACTGCTCGATGCCGGGGCCCGCTTTGTCGGCAAGACCGTCACCGATGAACTCGCCTTCTCGATGAACGGGCAAAACGCCCACTTCGGCAACCCCGTCAACGGCGCCGCCCCCGACCGCATCACCGGCGGCTCGTCCTCAGGCTCGGCCTCGGCGGTGTCCAACTGCCTGTGCGATTTTGCGCTGGGCACCGACACCGGCGGCTCGGTGCGCGCACCAGCCAACCATTGTGGCCTGTATGGCCTGCGCCCCACCCATGGCCGGGTCAGCCTGCAGGGCTCCATGGACCTATCCCCATCTTTTGACACCTGCGGCTGGTTCAGCCGCGACATCGCCACCTATGCCCGTGTGGCCGATGTGCTGCTGGGCGCCGACGATCAGCCCCTGCCGTCCAAGGTGCGCCTCCTGATGCCCACCGAAATCTGGGGCCTGCTCGAACCTGCCGTGCGCAGCGCCCTGCAAGCGCCCCTTGATCGCATCACCCAAACCCACGGGGCCACCCAGGCCCTGGATTCATTCTTTGGCGACTTTGATGACTTGTACTGGGCGTTCCGTCGCATTCAGGGCCGCGAAGCTTGGCAAACCGACGGTGACCTGATCACCCGCTACCAACCGCCCCTGGGCCCGGGGGTCAAAGAGCGCTTTGAATGGTCGCGCCAAGTCACCGATGAACAGGTGAATCAGGCCTGGGAAGTGCGCCGCCAACTGACCCGGAAATTGGAACAGGCCCTGGGAGACGATGGCGTGCTGGTCATGCCCACCATGCCCGATGTGGCCCCCCTGATCGCGCAACCCGAATCAGAGCTGGAGAATTACCGCAACAATGCCATACGCATGTTGTGCATCTCGGGCCTGACCGGGCTGCCCCAACTGAGCATGCCGCTGGCCACTCGCCTGGGTGCGCCGCTGGGCATTTCATTGCTGGGCCCACGGGGCCGCGACCGCAGTCTGATCGCCATGGCGCAAGCCCTGGGCTGAGGGCGGCGGTGGCTTGCCGTGTTTTGGTAGAATACCTACATGACTAGAGACGGCAAAACCCAGATCAGCAGCGACGGCTTGCGTTACAAATCCCGCACCGGGGGCTCGCCCTTCGGCGAGCGGGGCCAAACAGGCGCCACCATGAGCTGTTTCAAGTGTGGCGTTCACAAGCCACGTGCCTATGGCTCGTACAAGCGCCTGGCCGGCAGCCTGATGTTTGCCTGCTACGACTGCTACCCCCCCAAAGACAAAGACGCCAAGCCTGCCGAAAAAGCCTGAGGGCTTTGACTGGGCAGGTGCCGCGCGCTCAGAACCTGATTGCATTTGAACAGGTACCATCACGCCACGGCTCAAACCGGCTTTCACTGCCAAGGGTTTAAATCTGAAAACAGACCCGTGTGTGGCTAACCCTTTTTTTGCGTCGTTCTAAGTTCTTAAACCTGCTGCACCCCGGTCAGATGGGGGTGATTTTACAGATGCGTTGGCCGAGCCCTTCTGACACATACAAGATGCCGCTGGCGTCCAGGGTGATGCCATTAGGGTAGCTAAATCTCGTCAGCCCACCCGTGCCATCGGCATAGCCACCATTTCCTGCAGACCCCGCGATCGTGCTGACCACGCCCTGGGGGGTGACCCTGCGGATCACGTGGCTGGACGTATCCGTCACATACGCATATCCACTTGCATCAACGGCAACGCCGGCAGGGTGGTTCAATTTCGCGGTTGCACCCGCACCATCCAGATACCCCGACGTATTGGCAACCCCGACCCAAGAGCTGACCCCACCCGCAGGACTGATCTTGCGGATCAGGTGGTTGTTGTAATCTGCCACATAAACCACACCGCTGCTGTCGACCGCGACGCCAGATGGGTTGTTGAATGTCGCCGCTGAGCCTGTGCCATCGGCAAACCCCGAAGCCCCCGCGCTGCCTGCCAGGGTGCTGACCACACCCGCAGGGCTGATCTTGCGGATCAGGTGGTTGTTGTAATCGGCCACATACACCTGGCCGTTGGTGTCGACGGCCACGCCCGTCGGGTTGTAGAAGCTCGCCGTTCCTGCCGTGCCATTGCCAAAGCCCGAGGTCAATGATGTGCCGGCCAGGGTGCTGACCACGCCTGCAGCGCTGATCTTGCGGATCAGGTGGTTGCTGTAATCTGCGACATACAAATCACCACTGCTGTCCACGGCAAGCCCATAAGGCTTGTTAAAGCGGGCCGTGGTGCCCGTGCCATCCACATAGCCCGCCGACCCCAGCCCCCCTGCAAAGGTGCTGACCACGCCTGAGGGGCTGATCTTTCTGATCAGATGGTTTTCTCTGTCAGCCACAAACGCATTGCCATTGCGGTCCACGGCCACGCCACAGGGAAAGTTAAAACTCGCCGTGGCACCCGTGCCATTGGCATTGCCCGAACTTCCTCCTATCCCCGCCCAGGTGCTCACCACCCACTGGGTGGGTGCCGCGCTGCCGCTGCCCGAGCCACTGCCTGAACCGCTGGCTGAGCTGCTGGCTGAGCTGCTGGCTGAACCACTTGAACCACTTGAACCACTTGAACCACTTGAACCACTTGAACCACTTGAACCACTTGAACCACTTGAACCACTGGCAGAACTGCTGCCCGACCCACTGCCACTCATACTGGCATGGCCCGCATCACCACCCCCACCCCCGCCTCCGCATGCGGCCAGCAGTGCCGCGGCATCGAGTGCCAATGCCGTGCCCATGAAGTGACGGCGTTTTAAGCCCAGCGGCTCGGCCAGGCTTTCGGGCTGAACCGGGGCTTGGCTGGTGTGGCCCGTGCGGCCAGGGTTTGATTGGCGGCCTGTTTCATGGCTCTGCTGGGTCATAAAACCTCTCTGGTGTGATGACAAATGAATAGCGCTTCTTTGAACACAAAATTTCTTTTATTATACAATAAAATTAATTATAAATCCTTAGAGCCAGCCTGGGGCTAACATCGCCAAACGCAGGCCCAATACAGGGTCGGTGTGTGAATGAAACCCAAGGAGATGGAAGATGGCCAGTTGGAAAGACATACGTGTGCTGAGCAAGAAAGACATGGACAAGCGCATCGCTCGCTTTTCCAAACTGAAAGGGTCAGATGGTGGCTTGCCAGACAGCCCCCTGCCCGAGTGCAAGCGCACCCTGTACGCCGTGATTGGGTTTCAGCCCCCCAAAAAGGGCAACAAGGCCACCACCTCACCGGTGGGTGACAACGCGGCCATGATGCCCGCCATTGCCATCGCCGAAGGCTTCAATCTGGGCTATGCCAAAGCCAAGCCCGGGTGCGGCCCCCTCATGCACAACCACGACACGAACGAGACCTTCATCCCCATGACCGGCACCTGGCGCTGCGAGTGGAACGAGGGCAAGAAAAAATTGCATGCCGACCTCAAGCCCTACGATGTCATTTCATTTCCGCCCGGGGTAAAGAGCACCTGCTGATGTTCGTGATCGGGGGCAACCAACCCAAGGCCGAATTCACCCCGCTGGCCATGCAACGCTGCCTGGCCTATGCCGCCGAACAGGCCGCCGCCAGCCCCAAAACCAAAGCCAAGGCCAAAGTGGCGGCCAAGACCCGAGCCAAACCGAAATCTGCCAGCACCGCCAAAGCCGTCACACGGGCCAAACCCAAAACCCGTCTGGCGGCCAAAGCGGCTTGACCCCGAACCGGGAACACTCTTATGGGCCATCTGCTGGCGCTAGACCAAGGCACATCCAGTTCACGCAGCATCGTCTTCACCCCTGAAGGCCGCGTTCAGGCGCTGGCCCAACAAGAGTTTCGCCAAATCTACCCGCGCCCGGGCTGGGTCGAACATGACCCGATGGAGATTTGGGGCTCGCAATGCGCCACTTTGCGCCAGGCGGTGCAGCAAGCCGGGGTCAAGCCCGCCGATATCTCCTCCATCGGCATCACCAACCAGCGTGAGACGACGCTGGTCTGGCACCGTCGCAGCGGACAGCCTTTGTGTCACGCCATCGTTTGGCAAGACCGGCGCTCAGAGCCCATTTGTGCCCAACTGCGTGAGCAGGGCCACGAGGCCCTGGTTCAGCAAAAAACCGGTCTGCGCATCGATGCGTATTTTTCCGGCACCAAGCTCAAATGGATCCTTGAACACATCCCCGGCGCCAGAGAGCTGGCGCAGCAGGGCGAACTGGCCTTTGGCACCGTGGACTGCTGGCTGATTTATCAGCTCACGGGGCGGCGTCGACACTTCACCGATGTCAGCAATGCCTCGCGCACCATGTTGTTTGACATCCATCGCAACCGCTGGGACGACACGCTGCTGCAACTGCTCGACATCCCCGCCAATATGCTGCCCGAGGTCTTGCCCTCGTGCGCTGACTTTGGCCACACCGACCCCGAAATTTTGGGTGCGCCTGTACCCATAGGCGGGGTCGCGGGTGACCAGCAAAGCGCGCTATTTGGCCAAGCCTGTTTCACCCCGGGCATGGCCAAAAACACCTATGGCACGGGTTGCTTCATGTTGATGCACACCGGGCAGCAGTGCCACACCAGCCACAACGGGCTGATCAGCACCTCAGCGGCCCAACAGACAGATGTGCCGCAATACGCACTGGAGGGCAGCGTCTTCATCGGCGGGGCGGTGGTGCAATGGCTGCGCGATGGCCTTCATGCCATCGAGTCCAGCAGCCAGGTGCAAGAACTGGCGCAAAGCGTGCCCGACTCAGGCGGGGTGATGTTTGTGCCCGCCTTCACGGGCTTGGGGGCCCCCTATTGGGACGCGCAGGCGCGCGGCATCATCACCGGCCTCACACGCGGCACCAGCGTGGCGCACATCGCCCGGGCGGCATTGGAGAGCATTGCCTTTCAGAGTGCGGCCTTGTTGCAAAGCATGAACAAAGACGCCCTCTCCAACGGGGGCGTGCCGGTCAGCGAGTTGCGGGTAGACGGCGGGGCCTGCGTCAATGACCTCCTGATGCAGTTTCAGGCCGACTTGCTGGGCATCCCGGTGGTGCGGCCCCAGGTCACCGAGACCACCGCGCTGGGGGCCGCCTATCTGGCGGGCTTGCACAGCGGGGTCTACGCCCACCTCGACGACCTCAAAAGCCAGTGGCAGGCGCAGCGCACCTTTGTACCCACCCTGTCCAGCGATCAGGCGCAAGCCCGCATGGACGCTTGGCACCATGCGGTTCAGCAGGCCCGGTTGGGGGCACAGGCCTAGCGCACCTCGTACACGCCCAGCTTACGGTGCAAGGGCGATTCATCGGCCATGAACACAAAGCAGGCCCGATCTGGCGCCAGGTTGCGCAGGGTCACGGCCTCATAACCTGGCGCACAAGCGGTGTCGGCCTGAGCCATGTCAAAGGCACTGCCCTGACATGACATCGACAACGCACCCTCAATGACATGAAACACCTGGGCCGGTGAACGCGCGGGCAAGCCCAAGGTCTGTCCAGGTCGCAACATGAGCGCGTAAAAGCCCAGCACATTCTCGGCATCGGCCCCGGTGAGGGGGTTGACATAAGTGATTTGCAAAGCTTCGGGTGCCGGGTCTGACTCGGCCATCGCCTGCAAAGCCGCCCGCGCCTGCGACCATGGATAACGCAAGACCGGGTAATCTGTCTGTCCGCGCTGAAAAACCGGCGTGGGCAACAGCCCCCCTTGGGCATACTGTCTCTCGCCCTGAGCGCCCTTGACCATCTGGCGGGCGCCATTGACGTGGTATGAGACCTCGGCGTAGTACATCAGGGGCAAATCCAGCACATCGAGCCAAACCACCGGCTGATCGCCATCGTGGCCGTGCTCGTGCCACAGACCGGTGGGCGTGAGAATGAGGTCGCCTCGATGCATCTCGCACTTTTGCCCATCGACCGTGGTGTAGGCGCCCTCACCTTCAACCACCATGCGCACCGCATTGGGGGTGTGACGGTGCGCAGGGGCCCACTCGCCTGGCAACAAAAGTTGCATGCCCAAATAAATGGCCGCGCTGGCCTGCATCTTCTCCAGGCCATGCCCGGGGTTGGCCAAAACCAGCACCCGCCGCTCGGCTTTCTCTATCGGGGTCAGTTCGCCCGCACGCAATAGCAAGGGGCGTATGGCCTCATAGGGCCAATGCGTGGGGCGCGTTTGCCGGTTCGGCACCTTGGGGGGCAATACGCCCCTGAGGCTGGGCCACAAAGGCACCAGATGGTGGCGGCGCATTTCCTCCACATAGTCGGCAGGCAGGTCTTCCAGACGTCCGAGATCGTTCATGACAAGGGTGGGTGATGGTGTGGGTCAGGGGTGGCTGGCGAGATGCTCGCGAAAGCGATGCACCAAGCCATCGCTGGCCTTGATGAGCAAACCCTGGTCAGAGCCGATGCCCAGCATGGTGTAACCCCACTCGATGTAACGCTTGGCGTCTTCTTCCACCACCGCCAAAATGCCGGGGGCTTTGCCGCAAGCCCGAATCTCATCGAGCACCGAGCGGATGACTTTTTGCACCTCGGGGTGGTTCGAGTGGCCCATGTGACCGAGTGCAGCAGCGAGGTCATTGGGGCCGACAAAAATGCCATCCACCCCCTCGACCGAGGCGATCTCGCGCGCATGCCTGACCCCGGGCAAGGACTCGACTTGCAGCATCAGACAGAGTTGTTCGTGCGCATGCTGGGCATAGCCGTGTACCCTGCCCCAGCGGTTGCCCCGGTGCTGTCCGGACACCCCCCTGACACCGCTGTGGGCCGGATAGCGGGTGCTGGCGACGATCTCACGCGCCATCTCGGCGCTCTCGACATTGGCAAACACAAAGCCGCGCACCCCCATATCGAGGTAGAGCTTGACCAGGTCTTTGTCAAACTGGTACAGGCGCACCATGGCTTCGACCGGATAGGCGGCCATGGCCTGCATTTGGCTCAAGACGCTGCGCAAGTCGTTGGGCGAATGCTCCATGTCCAGCAAAATCCAGTCATACCCCGAGCCGGCAATGATCTCCGCGCTGTAGTTGCTCGACAAAGAGCTCCACAGGCCGAGTTGAACTTTGCCCTCTGCCAGGGCTTGTTTAAGAAGATTGGGTTTGAGTTCCATGCAACTGACTCCGATGGGGGTTGGTCAATACATTCTAGGGAAGCTCTGCAAAACCCGCTGCGAGCCAGTTTTGCAGCGCTTGCCTGGTTGGCTGGCCGCACTGAGCTAGTCGTGCGCTTGTCGCCAGGCCCGCTGTGCAGCCAGCACTCGTGCCGGGTACTCGGTCTGGCCCCGGGTGCCGTTGTAGCGCCCGAGCGCCCACACCAGATCGCCGTCTTCCATTTGAATGTAATGGCGCAATATGACACAGCCGTATCGCAAATTGATGGGGGTGCGCCACAAGCCCGAGACATCGCCGTCTCCGATGGCCCGCACCCAAAAAGGCATGATTTGCATATAGCCCATGGCGCCCGCGACCGACAGGGCATGCTTGCGAAAACCGCTCTCCACCTCCATCAGCGCCCAAGACTGCCAAGCCTGGGCCTCGGCAGGCATGGCCACCTCTGGCGCAGTGGCACGCCAACGCTCACCCAGCGCCCCCCTCACGGCGTCGCTCAAGGGGGCTTCGCTGGCCGCCGCCCTGCTGCGCAGAGGACTGGCAGCCAGACAGGCCAGCAGACAGGCTGCAGATTGCCCCAGCCAGGCACGGCGGCCCCATGGATTTGATAATTTAAATTGACAATTAGACATGTCAGTTAATATTGACAATTGATTCATTTCAATCTAAAGTGTCTGGAAGAGTCAAGCATGGATCACCGCACCCGTTTCACCGCCACCCTGCGTGAAGCCCTCAGGGGCTTTGTCGATGCAGAGCATTATCGTGCGCATTTTCCGGCGTCTCGTGTCTACCCCGCATTTGAGACCGCCCAGGTGGAAGAAATGGCCATCGAGTCGATGGCCCTGGACCCCGCCCGTTTTTTGCGTCACACCGAAACCATGCTGCACCACTGCATCGACGCCGAGCAGTTCCTGGTCGAAGCCATCACCGGTGCGGCAGTGGTCTTGGGCGCCTGGTGGGCCTGCGACCGCATCAATTACCGATCGGTCGAATTGGGCTCTGAGCGATTGCTCGATTTGGTCTATGACATCGCCGACGAGAGGTTGCGCATGGGGCACGGCCCCAGCAATCCGCACAAGATCGTGCTCTCGGTGCCCAACCACAGTCGCCACACGCTGGGGCTGGCGGTGACGGGCGAGATTTTTCATTGGCACGGCTGGAATGTGCTGGCCGGCCCCACCGTGGACTACGACGCCCTGCCGGAGCTGCTGCGTGATGAGTGGGTCGATGTGTTGGGCCTGTCGGTGGCCGATGACCGCGACATGGACATCATCCACCAAACCATAGAGCGATGCCGCAGCGAGAGTCGCCATCGGCAATTGCGCGTGATGGTGGGCGGTCCGCAAGCGTTTTTGCGGCCCCACCTGGCGGCCGAATTGGGGGCCGATGGTGCCTCCATCCACGCCGGTCAAGCCCAGGCCATGGCCTTGGCCTGGGTGCGGCAACTCCAGTTGCGCTGACCGCCTCAGGCTGGCCAAAACACAAGACCCTCAGGGCTGTTTCTTGCCCGGCTCGCTTTGTGCCTGCTCTTCTTCCAGGGGTTTGGGCTGCACGCGTGAGAGCTTGCGCACCAGCCAAGGCCGGTTTTCCAGCCATTCACGCTCACGCTGCTCGGCGGCCTTGATTTTTTTCTGCCGCTCCTCCTCTGCCGCCTGTTGCTGAGCCAGTCGTTGCTCCTCTTCGCGCGCCTTTTGCTCGGCCAGGGCCTTCTTGAAGGCTTCCACACGGGCATTTTCTTCAGCGATGGCCTGATCGGCGGCAGCCTTGGCGGCCCGGGCACGCGCCTGCTGTGCCGCCACGTTCTCAAAGTGCCCGGCCACCAGCGCGGTGCCACTCACATGCATGGCGACCGCCTGCTCATAATTCAGCCGCTGGCCTTTGCCGCCCGCCTGGGTGTAATACCCTTCACATCGGGTTTTCAGACCGCGCCAATTGCAAGGGTGCGACTGCATGGGCTCATTGCCCCATGGGGTTTTGATCTGCACAAATCGCTCACATTGCGATTGGCTGCGGGCCAGCACCTTGCCGGGCAAAGCCGGCTCGGGGTCGAGGCGGTCGAGCCAATCGGTTTTCAGGGTCAGCAGTTCCAGTATTTTTTGCACGCACTGGGCTTGGGCCGGGTCTTGGCTGGCCCACCACTGGCGCCAATCTTGTTGCAAATCTAAATTGCTGGTGCCGGCCATGAAGCGGGTTTGTCCCTGGGTCGGACAAGGGTTGACGAGTTCGTCACGGTCATTTCGGTGAAAGACCCCGCGCCAAGACACCTGCACCGGCCCGCTGCGCACGGGCGTCAACACCAGCCAAGCCATGAAGTCGGGGGCGCTGACCCGCTGCTGAAACGGCGGGCCGCCATCGACCCGAATCTCCACATTGCACAGGGTTTCTGCGTTGCGCACCTCAATGCCCACCGGCACCCGGTTCGCCTGGCCCACTTGCAGCCGATATTGCACCGCCCATGCGGCGGCACTGGCGAACAAGGCCAGCAGACCACACAGCACACGGGCTGTATTCAGGCGCATCGACAACTCCGGTTAAAACTCACCCTGAGTGTATCGACCGATCAAAGACTTCCTTGAATGGCCCTTGGGGCTTCAGTCGGGCAATAAGAAATCGCGGCTGATGCGCCCCCCCAGGGCGTTGACCTGGTCCAGAAAGCGGGTCAGAAAGGCATGCAAACCGCTGGCCAGGATGTCGGCGATGGCGCCATATTTCAGCTCGGCGCGCAGACGACCGGCCAGACGCTCGGTTTCAGCCGATTCAGCGTTGGCCACCAGAGCCAGGTTGGCCACCACTTCGTTCATGCTGGCGTGCAAAGAGCGCGGCATGTCGGGTCTGAGCACCAGCAGTTCGGCCACCCGCTCGGGGCGTATCACGTCACGATAAACCCGGCGGTAAATCTCAAAACCCGAGACGCTGCGCAAAATCGCGCTCCAGTGGTAGAAGTCGTGCTCGTTTTCGCGTTGCCCGACCTGACCGGTGAAATCTCCCTCGACAGCGTGAAACTTCACATCCAGCAAACGTGCCGTGTTGTCAGCCCGCTCAAGAAAAGTGCCCAAACGCATGAAATGCAAGGACTCATCCATCAGCATCGTGCCCACCGTGACCCCACGCGAGAGGTGCGAGCGGTATTTCACCCATTCAAAAAACTGGGTCGGATCGCGCTCGTGTTCGCCCCGTCCCAGACGCTGTTGCAGTTCCAGCCAGGTCTGGTTATGCGTTTCCCAAACTTCGGTGGTGAGGGTGCCGCGCACCGCGCGGGCGTTTTCACGGGCGGCCATCAGGCAGCTCACGATGGACGACGGGTTGTCGGCGTCGCTGACCATGAACTGCAAGACGCCGGCCGCGCTGATGTCGCCATACAGGGCCTGGTAGGCCGGTTGCAATTCACTGATGGAGAGCAGTCCACGCCAGCCCGACTCGGCCACATCAGCCGATTGCGGCAGCAGGCCGGTCTGCACATTGACATCCAGCATGCGGGCGGTGTTTTCGGCGCGCTCGGTGTAGCGCGACATCCAGTACAAATGATCGGCGGTACGCGACAGCATATTCAGTGCTCCAACACCCAGGTGTCCTTGGTGCCCCCGCCCTGCGATGAGTTGACCACCAATGAGTCTTTTTTCAGGGCCACCCGGGTCAGGCCGCCAGGCACCATTTGCACGGTTTTACCGGTCAACACAAAAGGCCGCAAATCGATGTGGCGCGGGGCGATGCCTTCCTCGACATAGGTGGGGCAAGTGGACAAAGACAAAGTGGGCTGCGCGATGTAGCGTGCCGGGTCCGCGAGCAAAGCGGTTCGAAAGGCCTCGATCTCGGCCCGGCTTGCCGCTGGCCCGACCAGCATGCCGTAACCCCCGGCGCCATGCACCTCTTTGACCACCAGCTCGCTCAGATGATCAAGGGTGTATTGCAAATCTTGCGGGTCGCGGCAAATGCGGGTCGGCACATTGGCCAGCAAGGGTTTTTCGCCGAGATAAAACTCGATCATGCGGGGCACATAAGGGTAGATCGATTTGTCGTCGGCGATGCCCGTGCCGATGGCATTGCAAATATTGACGTGCCCTGCTCTATAAGCCTGCATCAGACCCGCACAGCCCAGCGTGGAGCCAGGCCGGAAAACCGCCGGGTCGAGAAAGTCGTCATCGAGTCGTCGATAAATCACATCCACTCGTTTGGGGCCCTGGGTGGTACGCATGTAGACAAAATCATCGCGCACAAACAGGTCTTTCCCCTCCACCAACTCCACCCCCATTTGCTGGGCCAGAAAAGCGTGTTCGAAGTACGCGCTGTTGTACATGCCCGGCGTCAACACCACCACCGTGGGGTCGGCACTGGCGTTGGGTGCGCTCGCGCGCAAGGTCTCCAGCAACAGGTCGGGGTAATGGGCCACCGGCGAGACCGCATGGGTGCTGAACAATTCAGGAAAAAGCCGCATCATCATCTTGCGGTCCTCCAGCATATAGCTCACGCCGCTGGGCACCCGCAGATTGTCTTCCAGCACGTAGTAACAGGGTTGCCCATTCGGGTCCGGGGCTCGCACGATGTCTATGCCGCTGATGTGCGAATAAACGTCACCCGGCACCGACAAACCCTGCATCTGGGGCCTGAACTGGGCGTTGCCCAAAACCATGTCGGCGGGTATTAACCCGGCTCGCAGAATTTCCTGCTCGTGGTAGATGTCATGGATGAACCGGTTCAACGCGGTCACCCGCTGCACCAGGCCCTGCTGCAAATGACGCCACTCATGGGCCGGAATGATGCGCGGGATCAGGTCAAACGGAATCAACCGCTCAGTGCCCGCCCCGTCCGCGTCTTTGTCACCGTACACGGCAAAGGTGATGCCGACCCGACGAAAGACCATTTCGGCCTCATGCTGGCGGTCGGCCATGGCCCGGTGCGACTGTCGCGCCAACCAGGCGTGGTAAGAGCGGTAGTGGGGCATGACCTCAGAAGTGCCCCCCGAACATCCATGCATTTCATCCAGTCTGACCATTGTTCCCCCGTGTATGCCATTTGGCCAGCAATTCCAGTGCCAAGCGACAAGCCGCATCTTGGCACCAAACCAGTGCTTAGGCACTGCGCTGGGGCTTGCTCAACTTGAGCTTTGTCAAGCCTCCCCAAATGAGGGCATGCCCAGCCCGATGTCCGAATAAAAACAAGTCCCCGGCGCTTGGGTCAAAATAAGCACATATTTTTGTTTCGGCCCTGCCATGAGCAACTCATCTCACCCGTCCGGCTTTAAAAAAGGCCTGACCCAATACGGCGACAGCGGTTTTTCGCTGTTTTTGCGCAAAGCCTTCATCAAGGGGGCGGGCTACACCGACGAGGCCCTGGATCGGCCCGTCATTGGCATTGCCAGCACCGGCAGCGCTTATAACCCTTGCCATGGCAATATGCCACAGTTGCTGGAGGCCGTCACCCGTGGCATCCAATTGGCGGGTGGCTTGCCCATGCCCTTCCCCACCATTTCTCTGCACGAGAGCTTTGCATCACCCACCAGCATGTTCCTGCGCAACCTGATGTCCATCGACACCGAGGAGATGCTGCGGGCCCAGCCCATGGATGCGGTGGTGTTGATCGGCGGTTGCGACAAAACGGTGCCGGCCCAGTTGATGGGGGCCGCCTCAGCCAATGTACCGGCCATTCAACTCATCACCGGCTCTATGCTCACCGGCTCACACCGAAGCCAGCGCGTCGGCGCCTGCACCGACTGCCGCCGCTATTGGGCCATGTTCCGCTCGGAGCAAATCGATCAGGACGAGATCGACGACGTCAACAATCAGCTCGTCGCCAGTGTGGGCACCTGCAGCGTGATGGGCACCGCCAGCACCATGGCCTGCCTGGCCGAGGCCATGGGTTTGACCGTGCCTGGCGGCGCCTCGCCTCCGGCGGTCACTGCCGAACGCATGCGGGTGGCCGAGCAAACCGGCCAACAAGCGGTCTGGCTGGCCCGGGAACGCTTGAACATCAGCCGGATTCTCGATGAGAGGGCCCTGGAAAATGGCATGCGGGTCTTGTTGGCCATCGGCGGCTCGACCAATGCCATCGTTCACCTGGCGGCCATCGCCGGGCGCTTGGGCTTCGAGCTGGACCTGAAGGCGCTGGATCGCATGGGTCGCGAGACGCCGGTATTGCTCGATTTGAAACCCTCTGGTGACCACTACATGGAAGATTTTCATGCGGCTGGCGGCATGGCCACGCTGCTGCGTGAACTGCGACCGCTGCTGCACCTCGATGCCCTGACTGTCACGGGCCGCACCTTGGGTGAGGAAATGGAGCGCGCAGGCCCCGGCTTTGCCCAGACCGTGGTGCGCCCCCTCGATCGCCCCATCTATCCGCCAGGGGGTCTGGCCGTATTGCAAGGCAATCTGGCCCCGGGCGGGGCCATCATCAAGGCTTCCGCTGCCGACCCGCGGCTGATGGCGCACGAAGGCCGGGCTGTGGTGTTTGAAAACCTGCAAGACCTGGCCGAACGCATCGACCGCGAGGACCTGGATGTGAATGCCGACGATGTGCTGGTGCTGAAAAACATCGGCCCCAAAGGGGCACCGGGCATGCCAGAGGCCGGTTATATGCCCATACCCAGAAAACTGGCGCGCGCCGGGGTCAAAGACATGGTGCGCATCTCCGATGGGCGCATGAGCGGCACCGCCTTTGGCACCATCGTCTTGCACGTCACTCCCGAGTCTGCTGTGGGCGGCCCTTTGGCCTGGGTGCAAAACGGCGACCGGATTCGGCTCTCAGTCAAAGATCGGCGACTGGAGTGGCTGGTCAGTGCCGAAGAGTTGGCGCGCCGCCAGGCCCTGCAACCGGTCACGCCACCCACTGCCGAGCGCGGCTATCGCAAGCTGTATCTGCAATCGGTGACCCAGGCCGACCAAGGGGCCGATTTTGATTTCCTAAGCCCTCCGGGCCCACGGCGTAAGATACCTCGCCAACCAGGCCCCTGAGCCATCGCAAATGGCCTTTAAGGCCCATGCCCAAGCCCAGGACAGCGCTGCCGCGACACCCAAATAGGCCACAGCCGCAGTGTTTCCACTGGGACCTTGTGACGACCACCAAGCCCCCAGTCCGATCAGCAAGCTAAAGTGCGTCACAAACAAAGCGTAGCTGAGGTCGTTGGCGCGCCCAACCCACGCTGGCATGCGCCAATCAATGTGCCACATATCCCAAATGCAAAGGCCAGCCGCCGTGGCCAAGGCCAGGGCCTGGCGATCTCGCCAGTCGATGCACAGATCAAGGACCAGAACGATCATGACCACCCACAGCAAAACCCGTTCGCGGGGACGCTTTTGGGTCAGGGCCACCAGTGCGCCCAAGCCGTAAGAGCCCAGAAAATATGGTGCATAAGCGTCCAGGGCGGGCAAGCGGCTGAACACCCAAGTGGCGACGGGCACCGCCAGCACCAAAATGGCCATTCGCCAGCGCCCGCTTTTTTCGTGTTTGGGCTGACGAAACGCCAGAGTAACCAGTGC
This sequence comes from Pseudomonadota bacterium, assembly GCA_041158965.1. Classification (GTDB taxonomy): domain Bacteria; phylum Pseudomonadota; class Gammaproteobacteria; order Burkholderiales; family Burkholderiaceae_C; genus Limnohabitans. The sequence continues at coordinate 14,664 of JBEBAJ010000127.1, forward strand.
AACTAAAGGCACCTCATGCTTGTGAGTTTCCGAAAGGTTTTCGAAGGTGCCCCAAACATTTTCCAGTCGATGAATGAACTATGTTGTAGGCTTATTGATTTGCAACAAAAACATATGCTGAAAAATATTTTTTGACCTTGGCTACAAGAG